>NZ_JBHFNP010000031.1:0-99728 GCF_041929235.1 Microseira sp. BLCC-F43 | reverse complement strand
TTCCCAAGACCCATACTTTTTCTTGACAACTGTACCTTTTAACTTGGTTTTTGCTTATGGCAGGGAGTGTCAAGATGATTGAATGATACCACAAGCGATTTGCTCGTTTCGTCGTTGCAGATTTCCCTTGCCTGATTCGATACGGCATCGGTACTCCTGCACTCCAGAGGAACGCTCGCATTCATCTCAACACGCTCCGCTGCACGTACAGTGTGAGGCTACGGCACGTTTGAGCTAAACTGAGATGCTCCTATTGGCCATCATTTTGCAACCTGTATTAAAGGCAGCTCAACAGTAATCCGACAGCCAGCGCCCGGTTCAGTTTTCAGCTCGAAGTTGCCTTGCAAGGCTGCTACCCGTTCTCGCATTCCTTGGAGTCCAAACCCCGTGGTTTTTGAGTCACAATTGAATCCCCTACCATTATCCTCAACGGTGAGGGACACCTGTTCTGGGGTAGCATCTAGCTGAATCTGTACTTCTGTGGCTTGTGCGTGTTTGCAGATGTTGGTTAAGGCTTCTTGTACGAGTCGATAGAGGGTTTTGACGACTGGTGGTGGTAGAGTAGCACCCAGGTTAATACGGGTAGAAATAGATATGCCAGTGGCTTGACGACAATCTTCTACCAAAGATGCGATCTCTGCTGCCAAAGGCTTTTCTTCCGGCGCATCCACCCGCAAAGCGCTGACAGATTGACGTACCTCCTTGATTGCCGTTTCTCCCAGTCGTTGAGCCTGTTTTAGAAATGATTTGGCTTGCTCTGGGTTAACTTGCCAAAGTTTGGCAGCTGTTTGCAGTTGAATGTTTAGTGCCGTCAGCGCCTGTCCCAAGGAATCATGAATATCGCGGGCGATGCGGTTGCGCTCTTGCACCGCTGCGTAGTCTTCAATTTGCAAGGCATACTCTCGCAGTTGCTCGTGAGCTAGGGCAAGTTGTTGCTGCATTCGGCGCTCAGCTATCAATGTATTGACAAACTGCATCACAAATAACAATCCCAAAGCAAACATTAGAAGTTCGGATAATTGATGCATCCAGAACCGATGCAGTCCCTCGGGCATTACAAGTGGGGTAATGCTTTTGACGTACTGTACCTGATGCAAGGTAAACAAGATAAAAGACAAACTCGCAACTATCCAACGACCCGGCAATTCAAAGATAAAGCAACTGCGGATAACTACAATTAGGTACAGTGTTGGCAAGATGTGGAGATAGCCTAAGACTGTGCCGTAAAAAACCAAGCCCACTTCGATGGTGGTATATAACACTTTGACTGAAGTTGAACCGCTCGGCAACCTCAAACCCATCAGACCGAGCAGGGCAAGGATGAGAATGTGTTGAACGGGTAAATACCCTAGATCTAGGAGTTCCATCACAGCGAGTGAAGCGCAACTGGCGAGCATCACCCATTCTGTATAGAGCAATAAACGAATGGGATTGGGTTGGAATTTCAGGATGGAAATCATAGCAATAGCTGAGTCCAGACGTTTTATTTATTAATATCTCTAATTCCCTGCCTAGAGGGACACAGGGCGTGAGTTTACAACTTTCGTTGACCCAGGGGCTAAAGCCTCTGACGAAAGTCATAGAGAAATATACCTAGTTTGGCTACGAAAGTCAGAGGGAATTTATCTATTTAGTTGCAGGGGGATTCAAGACTTTTTTCAGATGTTTATGCCGGTTTTGAACTTGTACGATTCAAGGTATCTACTTGCAGAACCAGTCGGGTTGTGAATTCATATTCAGGAGCTAACCATGACAAGTTCAACACAAATCATTCAAAGCCATATTAACAACCAACCTGCTTCAGGAGAAGACTTCAGCGGTTCTCGAAAGGACGATATTTTTTTGGGTAATGACCAGAATAATGTGGCAGATGGTAAGGAAGGGGATGACATTCTCTTTGGCAAGGGAGGGGATGACCTGCTCAATGGCGGCATTGGGGATGACCTGATTGTGGGCGGTGGGGGCAATGATTCCCTCAAGGGCGATCGCGGTCGGGATTTGATTTTCGGTGACGCAGGGGATGACCAAATTGATGGCGGCAGCGGCAGCGATTTCCTGGATGGGGGAGTTGGTAAGGACAAGATCCTGGGTGACATAGGGGATGACATTATCTTTGGTGGAGACGGGGTTGATACCCTCACCGGCGGCAGGGGCGACGATCGCTTTGTCTATTCTGGTAACCCCTTCGCTAACGGTACACCAGCACCCGCTGGCAACACCGGAATCAACGTCTTGAATCAGCCAGATATCATTACCGATTACGAAATCCGGAAAGATCAGTTCGTCCTCGATTCCAGCGACCTTGGCATTGACAATATCATCTTCTTGAAGGGGAACTCCTCCCAGATCTCTGGCAATAGCAACGTCATCGTGCTGCTTAACCCATTCCCAGCCGCCGGTGCCGCCGCGAAAGCTATTGCAGACAACAACCAGATTACCTCAGATGAAGGCGTGTTTGTCTATTTCAACACCACCCTTGGTATCAGCCGCTTAGTGTACTCCAAAGACCTTGGTGATGGTGGTGACATCAGTGTTCTGGCGAATCTGAACAATCAGGCTGGAAATGCTGGCTTGGCGAACCTGGCAAACTTCTCTGCCAATGACTTCAGTCTCGCCTGATACTCTGTAGTGCCTGATTAACTCAAGTTGCTAGTTATCTCTCTTGCAGCGGCTAATGGCTAATGGCTAATGGCGAGATTGGTAAAAATCCTATATTAACAATTAGCAAGCTTGCAATTAGCAACGCCCTTGTTTATCACTAGCAACTTGCGTTATTACTCACTTTCCGCATCCTCAAGTGTCACACTAAAAATTTTTAGGGAACAGGGAACAGGAAGACTGATTTGCGGACAAAAAAGTCTAAAAACTCAGATCTTGCACCAAGGGAGATAGAACCTCCCGGATCTCGTTCCCAGGTTGAACCTGGGAACGAGAAACGAGATGTGAGAAAAGTTACTTTCGACAACTCCTGGGATTCGTTTCAATGCCACTGGAATCAGACAGATCGATCGCTGCCTCGATATCCGCGTCCCCATCATCTCCGGTCGGGTCGCCGCCGCCTTAGCAGAAGAAATGAAGAGATTAGATCGTGTCCACTTGCACAACCGATGCCTAAGGACATGATATTACCTGCTCACCTACACTCTGAGTCAGGGTCTTACTAATCTTTTCATTTAGCCCGCCGTAAGGCCATGATGGAGCAATCAATCCCGAAGTGCGATCGCAGGAGAACGGCATGGCAGACCTTAACGGCACGATGATGCAGTACTTCCACTGGTACATTCCTGATAATGGAACGCTTTGGGATAAGGTTAAACATAACGCCCAGGAACTAGCAGATGCAGGTTTCACCGCGATCTGGCTGCCACCTGCTTATAAAGGAATCGCGGGAAAAAGCGATGTTGGATATGGCGTCTATGACTTGTTCGATTTAGGGGAATTTAACCAGAAAGGTACTATCCGCACCAAGTATGGCACTCGTCAGCAGTATACCGATGCGATTAAAGCACTGCAAGCGCAAGGCATTCAAGTCTATGGGGATGCAGTGCTGAACCACAAAATGGGTGCCGATGCGACGGAGACACCGTTAGCAACACCTTACTCGCAAGACGATCGCATCAACCCCAAAGGCGGACTGCAAAAAATCAAATGTCACACCCATTTTACTTTCCCCGGACGTGGGCAGAAGTACTCGAATTTTGAGTGGCATTGGTGGCATTTTGATGGGGTGGATTATAACGAATATAATCCGAGCGATCGCGGTACCGTATATTTGCTAGAAGGGAAACGGTTCGACGACTACGTCTCCTTGGAAAAAGGTAATTTTGCTTATTTAATGGGGTGCGATTTAGATTACCAAAATCAATGGGTACGCGGTGAAATCACCCATTGGGGCAAGTGGTATCTCGACACCACAAATGTAGATGGCTTCCGTCTTGATGCCATCAAACATATTTCAGCCTGGTTCTTTCCCATCTGGTTGGATGAACTGGAAAAACACGTTAAGAAAGATCTGTTTGCAGTAGGCGAGTATTGGTTTAACAATGTCAATACTCTGCATTGGTACGTCAATACAGTTGGCGGCAGGATCTCAGTGTTTGACGTGCCGCTGCACTATAACTTCCATTACGCCAGTAAATCGGGTGGCAACTACGATATGCGGCGCATTTTAGATGGAACGATGATGCAACAGCGTCCCACTCATGCGGTTACGTTTGTAGAAAATCACGATTCCCAGCCATTACAAGCTTTAGAATCCGTTGTTGAACCTTGGTTTAAACCTTTAGCTTACGCCCTGATTCTGTTGCGACGAGAAGGCTATCCTTGTGTATTTTACGCTGATTATTACGGCGCGGAATACGAAGATTGGGGACGGGATGGAAATCGTTACAAGATTTTTATGCCCGATCACCGTTGGCTAATTGATAAGTTTCTTTATGCGCGTCAGCACTACGCTTATGGACCTCAATACGACTATTTCGATCATTGGAATACCATCGGTTGGACGCGCTTAGGCGATGAAAATCATCCTAAAGCAATGGCAGTGATTATGAGCGATGGTCAGGCAGGTTTCAAGTGGATGGAAGTCGGTAAACCTAATGCGACTTTTATTGACTTGACGGAACACATTAAAGAACCCGTATACACCAACGAATGGGGCTGGGGTGAATTCCGCTGTCTGGGCGGTTCCGTATCAGTTTGGGTTCAGGTTTAGACAACATCGATCCCCAGGCGATCGCTACCCAATAAACGTGGCGATCGCCTGCATTGACTGTCTTACGATCTCCGTTTGATTACCTAAAGAAAATCGGTCCCATTTCATTCACCGGATAAATCACGGTGGATGAAATGGGACGCGGTGAATTTATTCGCCGTCAGGCTTCACGAACAGATAAGCTACGCTAGAATGATAGCGTAAGGATGGTTAACTCAATCCTAGTGTAGGAATTTAAACTCAAAGGCAAAGTAGAGCAATATGGCCTGATTAATCAGGCGATTAGAACTGCTTTGTTTATGAGAAACAAGTGCATTAGACCTCGACAATAACTGCCAAAGTCTCTCCCCAGTTGGTTTTGCACTGCCTGCCTCTCAAAGGGGAGGCAGTCCAAAACAAATATCAGCTCAGGGTTTGAGGATTTTTCCCGAAAAACTGACCAAATTTTATTGACTGTCTGCCACTCTTTCAATCTGGTTTGACATGCTTTTAGCTACAACAGGACTTACGCAAAGAAACTAAGGGCGATCCGAAAAATCTTTGGTTTGGTTGCGAGAGATATGCCTACCTTCCGCGGCGCGAACGACGGTCGAAACCGGGTTTCTGCCAACGATCTTGCGTAAGTCCTGTACAAATAACTATCGCGGCTATCCGCCATCTTCTTAATCCACATACCATCTGAATTACTGCTTCATAATTGTCCGATATTAACCGAAATATTTCTGCTGATATTCTAAAAATTTTCCCGCCTCAGTCTAATTAAATGTTCGACAAAATCCTTTTTTTTTCTTTCGCTTGATTTTCCTGATTTTGAGCTGGAGTAATATCTTGAATTCTAGTTGTTTTATGAGGATAATCAATTCTGGGTTCTCCTACATAAGCTTTATCTCCTGGAAATCTAATGTAGGGAGATGATGCAAGTATACTAAAGTAAAAAGAATTTGAGCCGCAATCCCTAGTTTGGGTGGCCTACTACCTCCGGCTTCGATCGCAGATTCTGCATGAGTAATTAGTCCCATTAATTGGTCATAGTCAATCCCCAATAGTCTCTTGGTTTGTGAGGGATGTTTTTCTATATATTCCCGTAGTAGGCTCATTTTATTCAGCGGAAAATTCGATTATAATATGGGATCGATCGCGGGAGAGTTTGTTTGTTGCAAAATTCGATTATAATATGGGATCGATCGCGGGAGAGTTTGTTTGTTGGAGAAGCCTAATGGAACTCGACAAAAAACAACCTCAAAGACAGGCGAGACGCCTATCCCACAAGAATTATTGGAGAAGTCTAATGGACATCCCCAATCACCTATACAAAGACTACCAGTTATGACCAGAGCAGAGCAAAGAATTAAAATTACCTATATCTTCACGCACCATATTCGTTGGGTTCCCTTTGAATTGGTTGCCAAATATATCGATAAGAATAAGTTCGCAATTGACTATGTCATTCTCAATGAAGGCGATCCGATAATCTCCTTTTTAAACCAGATGGATATTCCTTGTACTGTTACTTCCTTTCAGGACTATAGCAATACCCCAGAAATAGTCAAATTTCTTTATGAACACTTGATAAAAAATCAGACTGATATTGTTCAGACTCATTGGTTTGCGGG
The DNA here is from genome assembly GCF_041929235.1 of Microseira sp. BLCC-F43. Lineage (NCBI taxonomy): Bacteria > Bacillati > Cyanobacteriota > Cyanophyceae > Aerosakkonematales > Aerosakkonemataceae > Microseira > Microseira sp. BLCC-F43. The sequence goes on along the minus strand of NZ_JBHFNP010000031.1, from coordinate 93,401 downwards.
AAGCTTGGCTGGGATGCAAGCAGCTTATTACGCCCATGTTCCAGTAAGAATCTTCACCAGAGAACATCCTTCGATTAAATACTATTCGCGTCATGCTCCCAGCAAGCATCGCTTGATATGGGAATGTGCCACCAATGTGATTGCTGTTACCAATAAAAGCAAGCAAGGCATGATAGAAGACGGCATACCTGATGATAAAATCACACTTATACCGACGGGATTTGATGTCAGTGAATTTGAGAATGTAGAGACTTCGCGCATTGATAAATTGCGAACTAAATATCTAGCCAATCATCACGGTCCTGTTATCGGTGTGGCGGCGCGGTATGTCAGATGGAAAGGACTTGAATACGTCATTGAAGCACACAAGCAGGTTCTCGAAGCTTATCCCAATGCAATGTTAGTTCTTTCCGGTACACATGTAAATCGTGCCAGATTCGAGGAGCAAAAGCGTAATGCGCGCAAAGAAGACATTGTTGCACCTCAATACGAGGACATTATCAGCATCACAGACAAGTTGGCGCAATTACCCGATCATAGCTATATTGAAATCCCATTTGAAGAAGACCTTTTCGCTTTGTTCAAATTATTTGATGTTTTTGTCCATGCCCCTACCGATTCTATTCAAGAGACGTTTGGGCAGGTGTATGTAGATGCCATGCTTTCCAGAGTTCCATCGGTTATTACCCTTGCCGGTAGTGCTTTGGATCATGCTGTACACAAAGAGAATGCCTGGGTTGTTGATTACAAGAACAGCGATCAAATTGCCGAAGGGATATTAGCACTCTTAAGCGATTCGCACCTGAGAGAAAAGATCGCTAACAACGCTTTTCTCTGTGCCCAACAATACGACATCAAGAATCACATGCAACGACTTGAGGAATTTTATATCTGTGAGTTGCAAAAGAGAAGAAAGTAGGGTTACGAATAGCACCGGGCGCTGTATTTACAAAATTGGGCAACATATCTCCCTCTATCTGTTAGGACTAGAGCAAAGCATGAGTTAGACTGGAAAACCTGTCAGCGATCGCAAACCTCGCCGTCGCAGGTAGTCCAGTTGGAGCGAGCTTATGCTGTGCTGGAAGCGCAACTTAGGGAACGCGATCGCTGTGAACAAGTGTTGCACAAGCAAGAAGCCGAGTGATGACTCTGTACGTTCTAGATACTGACCATCTCAGTTTCTATGGATGCAATCATCCGCAAGTTGTCGATAACACTGCCTTTGCCTAATTAGATTTTACCTCTTTTTTAAGTTCGATAGATACAGTATCAACAGCCATTGTTCTCCGAGCAATTATTTCTAATAACAAGGATGTGCTTAGATAGTATTTAATCTTAGGTTGTACAACAAGCTCTAGAAAACTTGATAATGTTATTGTTATAACAAGCCAAATTAATACACCTAGTAAAAAACTCAAAACTGTTCCCTGCCAAGGAAAGTATTTATGCATTAGTATCGCAATCGGCATATGTAATAGATAGAATGCATAAGAAATACGACCCATAAAAGTCATTTTTTTTAAGTCGTTAGCAGATGTCTCACATTTAAGCAATAAAATTGCAAGTATAGTGAAAAAAGATGCTGCTACCAACTGAGGGTCTTGAAAAACCTGTCCATTCAAAACTATCCAAACTAGGTGAAAGATAGGTAGCAAGAAACAGAGTAAATACAAATAAATAAAACCAGAAAAATAGCGACCTGTAATTTCACAGATTATTAATATACAGATTGGCAAAATTGTTAGGTCAACCAAACTTACCATACCGGGAAAAACTGGATCGTTTGAAATCAATTTACATGTGAAAAAATGATTTGTAGCATTAAATAATAAAAGATAACTAATAAAAGAAAACCCTGATTTTTTTTGACTAGATGGTGGTACTTTCCATGATAATAATAGTCCACTCAACCAAAAAATCCATCCGGATGCATAACCGGAAATAAACTGTGGAAATAACGGAACAAACCAGCCAAGAACACTGATTAGAAGATCACCTAAAAATAAATCTAAGATTTTAGGTCGCAACCACCAGACTAAAATAAAAACTAAATAATATAGAATTTCGTAATTTAAACTCCATACAGCTCCATCACCTGCTAAAGGAGGTAGGGAAAAAGAAAAGTATTTATCAAAATTTTGTAAAAAAAATAATTTCCTAAAACTATACTTAATTTTTCATTCGGTTCAGCCAATAATGCCAAACAAATAGCAATGACATAAATTGGTAAAATTCTAATAGATCTGCGTGATATATAGTTACGAAGCTGCTGAATTGAGAACTCTTTTGTGGTTGTTAAGCCAATGACGTAGCCTGAGAGAACAAAAAATAATAAAACAGCACTTCTTCCCGCTTGTAAATAACCAAAATAAATATTGGGATGGTAGGTAGGGTCTAAAAAGTTTTTGAGAAACAAAACATGAAATGATGCGACTGAAAGTGCAGCAAGTCCTCTAATCCCCTCTAAATTATAGTCATAGCTGGAATTCTTTTCTAAAGAGCGATCGCTTCTGTTATCAGGCTCCATTTTTGCATTAATTTTCATCAGATTTCACTACCCCCCACATAGCAACTCCTCAACTTGTAAGGTACACCATATGCCATCAAGCAAAGGGCTTAAGCCCCTTGTTTGTAATATCATGTCCGTTAAATTGCCCATAAAAAAAACCTTACCCCGTTGTTGCGTAGGGACACGGCATCATAGATATCTCGGACAAACAAATAACGTTAATAATGCCGTGTCCCGGCTGCTAATTATGGGTAATCGACCGGACATGATATAACTCATTGGTTTAAGAGCTATAGTTTACTAAGAAATCATCGGTCTAGATCTTGATTCCAAGCCGCACTTCCTTATCAATGCGTGTCAGCATTGGTCTTGGCACCTCACGGAAGTAGTCATCAGTAGCTTTGCGCGATCCTGCCCAACAGCCATAGTCATCAACGATTAGAACGCCTCCGGTCGAGAGGCGAGGGTAGAGAAGCTGAAACTCAACAGCAGTGGATTCATACCAATCGGTATCTAGACGCAGCACAGAGATGGTTTCTGGCTTAATCTTTTCCAATGTCTCAAGGACATCGCCTTGAATAAACTGAATCTCAAACTCAAAATTATGGACGGAGAAAGCGGCTTGAACTTCTTCCAATAAAGCGTAACACCAACCAATATCGTCCCCATATTGCTCCATCATTTCAAAGCCGGTACGTCCATATTTGTCCACGTCAAATTCGGTGGGGGTTGGCATACCCTGAAACGTGTCATACAGGTATAGCTTGCGATCGCTAACATTTCGCGCTTTCAAAATCAAGGCTGCCAGTAACGCGCTTCCTCCTCTCCAAACTCCGCACTCTACAATGTCACCGGGTATCTCGCGATCGAGTACATAATTCACCGCTGTATAAAGCGCAAAGAGTGCCTCTACGCTGGTCATTGTATAGGGACTTACCTGCTGAAATAAATCCATGAAAACCGAATCTTTGCCAATATCTGGCGTAATCTGATCTTTCATGGTCACTTGATGCTTTGTGGAGAAAACGATTGTGCGCTCAGTACTCATAATAATAATGACTCGTGGGAATAGTTTGACAGGATGGAGGTTGCAAAAATCTAGCGATCGTACAGTTTCAACAGATTAATAGCTCATCTTTTCTCCTTCGTATGAGGTGATTGTGATTGATAGCTACGCTCGAGGATCAGACCTTCATTTCCTCGTAGCTCAAGGGTATCTCCCACGCATCCACCCTGGCGATCCATAAATGTGGAGAGGAGAACTTTTGACTGGTTACGAAACTCAATCGGTAATACCCATTTCTGGTATTGTGAACTGAAGTTCAATGCCACAACCAGATCCGATGTCTCGTCAAAGCGTCGATAGCAGAACAGCTGTGATGGTGAGTATAAAGAAACGTAGTCACCAAGCTGTAGTGCTGGTTGTCGCCGACGCAAGTGCAACAGCGCGCGGGTTAGTGAGAGGAATGACCGGGAGTCTTGCTTTTGTGCCTCAACGTTGATATTGCTGTAGTCATGAGTGATGGGTAACCAGGGCTATACTGAGGGCGGACAGAAACCTGCATTAGCAGAACTATCCCAGAGCATCGGTGTGCGCTCGCAATCCCGCCCAACCCCAATACCGGGAGCTTTTTTTTCCCAAGGATCTTGGATGTGTTCGGAGGGAATCCAGGCGTCCTCCATTCCCAGTTCCTCTCCGTAGTAGATTGTTGGTGTCCCACGCAGGGTGAGCAATAGCATCATGCCAATTTTGGCTTGAGGAATCCCAATTCTGCTGGCGACGCGATGCTTGTCATGATTCCCCAATGTCCAATTAGGCCATGCACCTTCAGGCAACAGTCTCTCATAACGATCGACAATTTCTCGGACGCACTCTGCACTCCACTGACATCGGACTGACATCAATTCCGAATTGAGTGGTAAATGAATTTCATCATTTGAGCCATAGTGCTTGATAATTTCCTCGAGGGACTTATACAGTTCACCAATCAAAAGGCGATCGCCATACTCCTCGACAAGCGTCCGCAGCATCCGATTGAAATCGTGAATTTCCGGTATATTCTTAGTGACATACTCCTACACTTCTGCTTCGCAGTAAGTGTAGGCTTCCAAGACAATCCGGCTATTGCTTAGGAGACTCTTGGCTTTAAGAACGGGATGCCCCACCGCTCTATTCTTTATATTTATGGCTGCATTATGGTCACGGTCAAGACTGCACCCACAATCAGGACAATCGTGCCAGCGTTGATGCAACTTTTTAGGAACTTTAACGCCACAATTAGAACAATTTTGACTTGTGCCGGACGCTTTAACCGGGATAACCAACAAACCAGCATTTTCAGCTTTGTTTGTCAGTATCGACAGAAAGTTTGACCATCCAGCATCAAGTACAGACTTTGCTAATCGGGTAAGTACCAGTCCCTTAACATTCAAATCTTCAACAGCAACAACATCATATTTTTTCAATAAGTTGTTAGCATTTTTGAAATGAAAATATTTGCGTTTATCAGCAACTTTTTTGTGCTGCCTACTCAACTGTTTTACCGCTTTTAATTTTCGTTTGCTCCCCTTTTTACGACGAAAAACACGTTTTTGGATAACCCGTAAACGTTTTTGGGATTTGCGGTATTGTTGAGGAATAGCAACAGTTTCGCCCTCGGAAGTTGTCAGAAACTCTTTTAAACCAACATCGATTCCAGTGATGGAATCGGGATTAAAGTCAGGCTTAATTGTTGGGACTGTTTCATCTTCCAAGCTAAGGGTTACATAATAACCATCAGTTTTTTTGGTGATAGATGCGGTTTTGATTTTGAAACCATCCGGCAAAGAACGATGCAAAATAACTTTAATATTTCCTAGTTTAGGCAACAATATTTTGCCGTTGCTTATGCAGTCATATTTAATCCTTGGATACAAGAAAGTTCTGTATCGACTACGAGACTTAAACCTTGGTTTGCCACTACGTTTCCCATTGCTATCGCCCTTTAAGAATCGGTCAAAGGTTGTTTTCACTCGTTTGACTACATCTTGCAAAACGTCGGAATAAACATCTTTGTAATGAGGGTGAGTCTGTTTTAACTTAGGGAGTGTTCTTTTTTGTCCAAAATATTCAGGGTTGTCTCGTAGTTCTGGGAGATGACAAACAAGTGGACAGGCATTGATTGGACAACGATTTTGCTCGTACCAATTAAATCTATCTGCCAGCAAATAGTTATATTGAGCGCAACACATAGACAGCCATCGGTCTATTTCTTGCGCTTGTTGCTTTGTTGGACGTAGTTTGTATTGGTATGCCGTTTTCACTTGCTTCTCACCTCCTGTTAAAGATATGATAGCATAGATGTGACAACGATGGGTAAACGTAAGCATGAAAACGACAAGATTAAATGTGCGGATGTCCGAACGCCGATTGAATAAGTTAAGGGCGTATGCAGCAGGTAAAGATAAAACAGTAACCCAAATAGTAGAGGACTGGGTTGACCGACTGCCGAACACAGAAATTGGCAAAAATTCAACTACCCTTCTCCCGGTCAATCCTGCGGATTGATATGGTCAAAGGGTGTCTCATTTTTGCCTCGCAATTCCTCTCATCACCTCCCTTCGGGTAGGTGAGAGGCTCCTTGCTGTTCAAGCTGAAGAATCATGGGCGATCGCGTCGCGGCACCTTTGTCCACGAACATATTGGCTTTAATTTCTCCATGACAGAAATGCAGGCAGCCATTGGTGTTGCCCAGCTGAGAAAGTTACCTGCAATTATTAAGCGCAAACAGCAAATTTATGAAGCTTACATGGCTCGTTTAGCAGATGTGCCCCAGTTGCAGCCGATGTTTATTGACCCACGCTGTAAACCTGTCCACTGGTTTACTTCTTTTTATGCTGAAAACCGGCATGAACTGGCTGATTATTTAGCAAATCAGGGAATTCAAACTCGACTCTTTTTCTGTCCGCTTCATCTTCAACCTTGCTATCAAGACTGGACAGATCCAAGCATGACCTATCCTGTCAGTACATCTGCTTATGAGCGAGGAATTTCTTTGCCGTCATCCTATAATTTGACTGATGAAGAACTAGATTTTATCATCGCTCAAATTCACCAGTTCTATCAGCTTTGCGAGCAATTGGAAAGTGCTGAAATCTCTACCCTCCCAAACCTCCGAATATCTTGCCTGTCGCGAGCAGGTAGTTGCAGCTTTGGCAGATTTACCCCAGGGTAAAGCGTTATCTGAGGCGCTGATTGCAGGTCGCGACTTTGTTCACTTAATTCATCCCGATGAGGTGGCAGGCGTAAGCAGAATTCAGGTGCGGGAGGGGCATGGTCCTCAAAATCTCAACGATGAAAGTACGCTTGACACGCAGTTCCATGCTTACTTGGAAGCTGCGATTAATCCCCAGATCCGTACTGGTTTCCTCTCAGATGGCACGAAACCCGGAAGTTATGACGATCGCAAACTCCGCTGGTCTGGGAATGGAGTGGCTGGATTCTGGTCTCGCAGTCAAGACACCTTCACCCTGGAAGTTGGACCGACTAGCTATCCCCAGTGTCGTCTGGATTTGACTCGTAGTCCGTTGTCAGCACTCAAGCTGATGATGCGTGGTCTGACAAATTACCGAGATCCCTACGCCTATTTTGCCAGAGGAATTGGGGTGGCGGTGGTTCCTCTGACTACAGATGGTAATGTCTACATCGGCAAGCGGTTGAATTCATCGGAATACACAGGCGTTCTCAATTTTGTGGCGGGTTGGGCTACATTTTCTCCTACAGTTCAAGACATCAATTTTTATCAAGATGCTCAAGGGGAGTTGTGGGAAGAAGTGAATGTTGCCATGACCTTAAATGATACGAATACTCGGTTTGTTGGTATGTCTGGCAACCCGATTACGGGGGAAGTTGATTTGGTCTTTGTGGTGCAAACGGAAATGCCCGATCGCCATTTTCGCTCAAAGCAGTGGGGAGAGCATTCTTGTTTGGTTCCCATTCGCAGTAAAGCTGAAGCTCTTGCTCTACTGGAACATGGACTGTTACCTGGAGAGCAAGAACCTTGCTCTCTGATGTTTTCCTCTCGCTTGGGCTTAGAATACTTAGTCCAACACCATTGGTGAATAACGAGTTGAGGCTTATGGAAATGGTAATGGGTAATGGGTAATGGATAATTGTACTGAGGGCAAAAGCCTGTGAATCCAATTACCAATTACCAATTACCAATTACCAATTACCGCTGTCACAACTTATAAATAAACACACGGTTTCCTAAACGAACGGAGATTTTTAGATGAAACTGGTCATTGTACGCCACGGGGAAACCGAGTGGAATGTACAGAACAAGGCGACGGGACAACTCGATAGTCCATTGACACCCAAAGGCATCCGGCAGGCGTATGCTATTGCCGAGCGGTTACGCCGTCTTTCATTCACCACTTTTTACAGCAGTGACCTGGGTCGTGCTGTTCAAACAGCCAACATCATTGCTGAAATATGTGGAAAGAAAGTTATTTTTGACTCGGAATTAAGAGAGTGGAATATGGGAATATTTCAGGGATTAACAGTCTCTGAAATGCACCAGAAGTTTCCCCAGGAGCAGCAAGACTATGAACGCATCGGCTTTGAATACGTCATCCCAGAAGGAGAAAGTTTAAGGCAATGTCAGGACAGAGGCTGTCTTGTCCTGAATGCGATCGCTGAACGACATTTAGATGAAACCGTTGTGGTGGTTACTCATGGTTGTCTCTTGATGGTTTTTTTTGAAATGGTGCTTGGTCTCCCACCTGGAAATAGTTGGCGCTTCAAGCTGCATAATGGGAACCTCTGCGTTTTTGAGTATGTTAACAAACGCTGGAGTCTGATTGTCTGGAATGATGTGAGTCATCTCGAAAATATGGAGACCCTCACAGTAAGTCTAAATTCTTAAAGGTTAACGTGAGTTTGACGAGGTTAAAACACAATGAATACGAGCAAAATCAAAGTTTTCATCGGGACAACACTTGACGGATACATCGCCATAAAAAATGATTCTTTGGATTGGCTTTTTGAACTTCCCAATCCAAAAGGGATTGACCACGGATATACCCAATTCTTATCGGGCATCGATACAGTTATAATTGGAAGAAAAACCTACGAAGAAGACCTAGTATATGCAAGCCGTAATCTGGGCGGAAAATGGGCTGAGAGTAACTGTAGAATTTACATTCTCACAACCAATGAGAACTACACACCACAGACCGACAATACAGAGGTTCTCCTACAACTGGACAAGAAGACTATTGACAAAATCAGAACCGAAAGTCAGAAAGATATTTATGTCGTTGGTGGCGGACAAATAATTTCTGAACTTCTCAATCTCGGAGCAATTGATGAAATGATTCTTTGCATATTCCCGATCGTTATTGGAAGTGGAATCAAATTATTTCCGAACGATCCCAAGGAAACCAAATTTGATTTGGTCAAAGCTGAACATTTTGAAACAGGAGCGGTAAATCTGACATACAAAATTAGCGATTGGTAATCTTTATAGCTTCTCACATTGCCTCTGAAGACTTTTTTGGCAAACCCTACATAACAATTTCCTACTTAAATTTTTCGGCAGCAGTAATCTGATTTATAATGGTATGCATGGGCCAATACCCCCAAGATTCTGTAATTTTCTGGTTCTCAATCTTGAATATTTCTACCGCCTCAAATTTTACTTTCACTCCACTGGGAGCTATAGCAACAAACTCACCTAGGTGCGTAGCTGTAAAGTGACCTCGAAATACAACTTTGTCGTTTTCTTCAATCAGATCGTCAATCACCACTTTGATATCTGGAAATGCTTTGTGAGTCCCCTTCAATATCTCAATTGCATCTTCGACGCTTCGCACTTGAGGTAGCCCATGATCTAGATAATTCGGCGCAATATATTTGTACGCAGCTTCGTAATCTTGATTGTTATAGATTTCAAAAAACTGTCTAACCACTTCCTTATTAGTCAGATTATCCATAAAATAACATTTCTACATTGACTGGTAAATTATACACGAACGCTATTACATTGTAAACTTGTCTGTCTGCTTGAGTTTCCAGGATGAACCCATAGGTCGCTTAACAACTTAAACTACTTTCCTCATTTGCGAATAACTGATACCAGCACCTGGTCAATTGCTGCCAATATATCCGCATCCAGTTGAACTCCTGATGCAGCAGCGTTATCAACAATTTGTTCCGGACGACTGGCACCGATAATCGCTGAAGATACATACTCAGAACGTAGTACCCAAGCCAGAGCTAACTGTGCCATAGTTAACCCTAAGTCTCACGCGGTCACCCCAGTCTCTTGACACGGGGTGTTCGCAGACTGCTGTATAACAGCATTGACCGAATCGCTTTGCAGTAGAGATGAAAAACAATGCAAAAGAAATCCGGTTGCTGGGCAAAATCCTTGGCAGAGGCAACTCTGTGGCGACTGAGAAACCCGGTTTCTGGCACCGCGCTTGCCCAGGTCCTAACAATGCAAAAGAAACCCGGTTGCTGGGCAGAAACCGGGTTTCTGGCACCGCGCTTGCCCAGGTCCTAACAATGCAAAAGAAACCCGGTTGCTGGGCAAAATCCTTGGCAGAGGCAACTCTCTGGCGACTGAGAAACGGGTGCGGTCAAAAGTAGTTGGTTGAGATTGACGCGGAAGGGGACGCTCCTGACGCGGTGAAATTTTTTCGATATGACCAACTGGTTTTGACCACACCCCTGAGAAACCGGGTTTCTTTTCTCGTCTTGCGTAAGTCCTGAAATCAATCGATTCGATCCGTTCTGGGATTAGGCTGACATTAATTGCTGGATGCGCTGCGGTTCCTTTCCCAGCCAATCGGGATTTTGGGCAGTACCGTCAAAAATTGATGAGGTTTTAAATGGCTCAAACTCGCCGCGTGATGCCGCTTGTGCCGTTTTTGCTAAGAGATTTCGCACCTGTTCCTCATTCATTGGCTGGAATGTTTGCACCGCTTCAAACGCTTGATCGAGAATTTCCATACTATCAATTCCCGCAATCACAACCGATGTGGGCAGATTCAGGGCATAGTGCAGACACTCAATCGGCGTTACCGTATTTGACCCTAAAAGAATCCCGTTTGCCATGCTTTTCATCCCCAAAATGCCGATGTTTTGTTTCACTAATTCCGGCACAACTTGCTTCTCGAAACTGCAAAAATGGGCATCCATTACATTTAGGGGCAACTGCACCGCATCAAATTTAAACCCATATTTGGCTGCAACTTCCAACATGTACAAATGAATCTGGGGGTGTTTGTGTCCGGTGAAGCCAATGTATCGCAACTTGCCAGCTTGACGCGCTTCAATTAAAGCGGCATTTGCCCCTTCTTCGTCGAACACGCGATGGGGATCTTCGTAGCGGATGATTTCGTGGTGCTGGACGAGATCGATGCAATCAACTTGCAAGCGTTGTAGTGATTCGTCTAGCTGCCTCGCGGCTTCTTTCTGCGAGCGACCGTCAATTTTCGTCATCAGGAATACTTTATCTCGGTAGCGATCGCGCAGCGCTTTCCCCATCCTAATCTCGCTGGCTCCACCGTTATAATCCCAACAGTTATCCATAAAAGTGATGCCACGATCGATCGCACTGCGAACAATCCGGATAGCCAGTTCCTCATCGACGTGCTTCAAGCTGAGGTGCCAGCCACCAAGTCCAATCGCAGAAACCCTCTCGCCTGTGCTGCCGAGAGTTCGGTATAGCATTTCTGAGTTTGACATACTTCCTGACATCTGTTCTTCTTATCTGGCAGCTATTGCTTAACTACATATAGCCATGAGCCAATTCCAACCCAAGGAAAAGTTTACAACATCTTCCTATCGGCACAATAGACCTGGCTGTACCAGGCTGCACAATCATTTTAACAAGCCTACTAACGATTGCAGTTGATCATCCCTGGATCAACATCTTTCATCAGACATAACTGGGGAGTTTTACCAAACGTGATTTGCTATACATTTAAGCGTTGTGTTGCCAACGATCCGTTTAGGGGTAAGGGTTTACTGGAAATTTTAGCGGCGAGCGCTATTAACTCAAGTTGCTAGTTATAAGCTTTGGCGGCAAAGAAACTAAGGTGATCGGAAAAATCGTGGGTTTGACGCTAAAGAAACTTTGGTGATCGGAAAAATCGTGCGTTTGACACCGAGAAATCTCCGAATCAACCGGGTTTCTGACGCTGAAACCGGGTTTCTGACGCTCGGTAATTGGTAATTGGATTCATTGGCAGCCTACTCTTGACAATTACCTATTACCCATTACCCATTACCACTCTCTTTGTATCTAACTAGCAACTTGAGTTATTATTACTACCTGAGTGATAATTTGAATCAATTGAAAGTCTTGTTTTTAGGAAATTTATGACAAGGTTGTTAAATGAGATTGCTCGTTGTCCTCACGTACAGTTTTGTATTCAAAATCCGTCAGTTGAGCATCCATGTCGTCAGGTTGTTTTTTCCCAGTCACCTTCCACCCTGAACGAATACCAAGTCAAAGAAGCAGAAAAACATTGTGTTGAAACTTATTTGCAAAAAGTATTGGAAATAGCATCAGCACGGGTTGTTGTAGTGCTTGGAAGGTGGGCAAAAGAGGCAATGCACTCTCAGTTTGAGATTCCTAAAGATGTTGCTCTGTTTGCGCCGATAGCGATCCGTGGTAGAGAAAAGCTCATTACTTTCCTTCCTCACCCAAATGCGCGAAAAGTCCGCTCTTTTGCCAAATGTCTAAAATCCGATCAACTTGAAAGCCTACGTGCATTTTTGCGTTAGTTCCAACACAAATGCAAAATCCTTCGGGTGTAGCTATACAGGCAAAGCCCGCAAGACAAGGGCTAGTTCCTCTTTTGAGCCTGGGTCGGCAGGCTTAGTTTGTATAGCCGCAGGCTTTAGCCTGACGGCGCTTAGCGTTAACAGGACTTACGCAAGGGCGTTGCCAGAAACCCGGTTTCGACCGTCGTTCGCGCAAGCTAGGGTATGCATATCTCTGGTTGCCAAACCAACGATTTTTCGTATAAACCGGGAATATGAGCGTCAGTCCTGGTTAAGTTGACACCAGTGGTTAACATGTAACCATCGCTACAAGTTTTCCACAGGACTTACGCACGCGGGGCCAAAAACAAAGGTGATGCGTCAATGTCGCGACTGTCAACCAACGATTAATCGATTGAAACCGGGTTTTTTTGCGTCAGTCCTGTTCCATATAGGATATCCCTTGAACCAACAGTGGAAGGTGTAAATTTTTATACGTAGATGATTGAATGACGGCGGAAAATCATCGTTCCCAAGGTTAAGCTCACACTATACTCGAAAAGTTAGTGTGGGAGGATGTCAAAGAAAATCCTATGAGTGCTGAAATTATCTGCGTCGGAACTGAATTACTGCTGGGCGATATTCTCAATACCAATGCCCAGTTTTTAGCCCAGCAATTAGCTGACTTGGGAATTCCTCACTATTACCAAACGGTTGTAGGGGATAATCCGGGGCGAATTAAACAGGTAATGGAGATTGCTTGCTCGCGCTCTTCTATCCTAATCTTCACCGGCGGTCTTGGCCCCACCCCCGATGACCTGACCCACGAAACCATCGCCGACTTTTTTGGCGCACCCCTGGTAGAAAAAGCGGAAATTATCGAAAATATCGCGGAAAAATACGCCCGTCGCGGGCGCGAGATGGCTCCTAGCAACCGCAAGCAAGCTTTAATTCCGCAAGGCGCAGATATTCTAACTAACTCTTTGGGAACCGCCCCCGGTATTATCTGGCAACCCCGCCCCAATCTAATAATTCTCACTTTTCCAGGCGTCCCCTTAGAAATGCACCGGATGTGGCAAGAAATCGCCGTCCCCTATCTTAAAAGCCAAGGTTGGGGTAAAGAAATTATCTACAGCCGGACGTTAAAATTTTGGGGGATTGCGGAATCTGCACTGGCTGAGGCAGCAGCTGATTTCCTCAATCTATCAAACCCTACAGTTGCCCCTTATGCCAGTCGGGGAGAAGTCAAGTTGAGGGTTTCGGCACTAGCTGAGTCTGCCTCCGCTGCCAACTTAATAATTGAACCCGTAGCACAACAACTGCAACAAATTGGCGGGTTAAATTATTTCGGTGCTGACGATGATACCCTGGCTTCGGTTGTGGGGAATCTGCTACAAGCATCTGGGGAAACTCTCAGCGTGGCGGAATCTTGTACGGGTGGCGGTTTGGGATACATGTTGACCACGGTTGCCGGGAGTTCAGATTATTTTATGGGAGGCATAATTTCTTACGATAATTCGGTAAAAATTAACCTTCTAGGCGTTAATTCAGAAGATTTAGCCACCCACGGTGCTGTCAGCCATACGGTAGCCAAGCAAATGGCAAAAGGCGTGCAAAAACGCTTGGGAACAACCTGGGGATTGAGCATTACGGGTATTGCAGGTCCAGGCGGCGGTACGGATAGCAAGCCCGTGGGTTTAGTTTACATCGGTCTGGCAGCGCCAAGCGATCGCGCAGAAAGTTTCGAGCATCGCTTTAGCCCCCTGCAAGACCGCGATTTGATTCGCCATTTCAGTGCTTGTACGGCTCTCGACCACCTGCGGCGTCAGTTATTGTGTAATTAAGCAAGAAATTCACAATCTACCTTAACGATTTTGGATAAGTTGGTTATCATAAAGTAAAGAACTCAATACTTAGACTCCCCGTCATTTAATAAAATTCAGTATCATAGTATACAGAAACGATGGGGTGTAAGAGTTCTCCCCAACCAGCCCAGCGAAAGCTTGGGTGTTCGCCGCAAGGCGCAGTAAGTAGCCTGCTGTATTGAAGGAGTAGTCTGTTAAATGGACTTCATCGAAGATCTACTGGATAAGGTGAAAGAATGGGCGCGGAAGATTATCGAAGCGCTACTGGGGCCAGAAGTGCAACCCGAACCCGAACCGATTCCCATTCCTGTCCACGATCCAGGACGTCGTCGTTAGAAACTCAGGCACACATTAAGTTAAGCAATTGCAGCAACTAAGTGTTCTGGTACTGCACGGCCCGAACCTGAACCTGCTGGGACTAAGAGAACCAGGAGTTTATGGGCGCGTGACATTGGATGAAATCAACCGCCTGCTGGAAACAGAAGGGCATTCGTTGCAGGCAAATGTTTCGACTCTACAGTCGAATCATGAAGGCGTGCTGGTGGATGCGATTCACGAAGCACGATATCGTCATCAGGGAATTTTGCTCAACCCTGGTGCTTATACTCATACCAGCGTGGCAATTCGAGATGCGATCGCAGCCGTTGCCCTTCCTACGGTTGAGGTACACCTGAGCAACATCTATCGGCGCGAGGAATTCCGCCATCACTCATATATCGCACCTGTGGCGATTGGGCAAATTAGCGGGTTTGGTGCCGAAAGTTATCGTTTGGGATTACAGGCGCTGATTCACCACATTAGGCAGAATCAATAAGAATAGCAAATTTTAGATGGCAGATTTGAGATTAAAATTGAATCTAAAATCTAGAATCTAAAATCTAAAATCTAAAATCCAAAATCTAAAATGGTCTAATGCGGTATTCCCTTTTGAGCCGGTTTCGCGGTGCCTTGCTGGGGACTGCGATGGGAGAAATTTGGGGCGCTTACGGTGAGTCCTGGCAGCTCGGTCAACCCCAGTCTATACCCCCGTATGGTTCGGGACGCTTGGTGGTCAAGGGAACCGAAGGATTGATTCGACGGGGAAAACTCGATTTAGCCGATTGGCAAGAGTCGGCGGGGGAAAACTCCGGCGAAGCGTCGGTTAATCCAGGGAAATCCCCGGGACGGCGTCGCAAGGATAAAACCAAATCCGCCTCAAAAAGTGACCAAGAAGACGGGGAGAGGGGGAGACTTGGGAGAGGGTCGAGTGAAAATGTCCCCGTGTCCTCTTACCCCGCTTCAGAGCGTCACCGCGTCCCCGTGCCAGGGGGTCCTCTTCAAAGCGTTAAGGGTTATGGGGCGATTATTTCTGCCGTGCCGGTAGCTTTATTTTTTCATGAAGATGAAGCAAAACTGCGACAAAACTTGCAGCAGGTGGCAGATGTTTGGCAAGATGATTCGGTGTTAAAGGATGGGACGTTAGCGATTGGATATGCGATTGCCAGTGCGTTAAAAGAAAAACTCAATCGCGATACCCTAATTCCTCAAACCATCAGCTATCTGGATGCCGAAACGCCGCTGGTAACCCAACTGCGACAAGTGCAAACTTTATTAGAACAAGGCGCGCCAAAAGAAATGGCGCTAAATAAACTAATACCGCGTCAAACAGCGCCGCCGCCTAATTTTCCGGTGGCGTTAGCCTTTTACTGTTTTTTGAGTACGATAGAAGACTTGCGTCTTTCTGTGCTTCGTGCTGCACGGTGTCCGCAAGCGCAGGTGACTTGTGCGATCGCCGGTGCTATATCTGGGGCGTACAATAGCGTGGCGGGAATTCCCCCGGCGTGGCGGTTGGCACTCGAACAACAAAAAGGCGACACTTCGCCTTTAGCAACACTTTGGGGTATAAATTCAGAAGCAGAACTGTTGCGTCTGGCAGCGCGTCTGTTAGCAACTTGGTCAGGCGTTTACGATGCGGAAAAATTTCTCATCGACCCCAGTCAAGTTTTTGCCGTCGGCGCACCCCAGACGATCAAACCCCGTTAAATTATATAGCAGGTGAGCAGGTGAGCTCTTGAGCAGGTGAGCAAAGCTTCTCTCTCCCAATTAGCAATTAGCAATTAGCAATTAGCAATTAGCAATTAGCAATTCCCGCTATGTCTGAAGAACAAAATCCTCAATTACCACCCACTGACGCTATCCAAAACTTGCTTAACATTTCAGCGGATAGCTGGTTTGAATATCCCGTGCGGGCGCAACCTCACCACACAGATTATGCTGGTGTAGTTTGGCACGGTTCTTATATTGCTTGGATGGAAGAAGCGCGAGTCGAATGCTTGCGCTCACTTGGTATTGAATTTGCCGATTTGGTAGCGCTAGGTTGCGATCTGCCAGTGGTAGAACTTTCAGTGCGCTACCATCGCTCTTTGCGACTGGGAATGACCGCAGTTGTGAGGGTGCGAATGTTAGAAATGGCTGGGGTTCGTTTGAATTGGGATTACCAAATTCAGTCGCTTGATGGACAGGAACTCTATGTAACGGCGAAGGTGACATTGGTCGCAGTCGATATGGAAAAAGGCAAGATTATGCGACAATTGCCACCAGACGTAAAAAATGCATTTGCGAAACTTAGAGGCAAAATATAAACCAGAGGAAATCCGGTTTGATAGCCCTCGTTATTTTAGCTGTTCGCTATAGCTACCATTGGTGACGGCATTGATTAACTTAAACAGGAATTACACAAAAAACCGGGTTTCTCTGAAAAAGAGATCTAGGTCGAAACCCGGTTTCTAGTCTGGGCGCGTAAATCCTATTAAAATTAGCGATCGCATATGCTTTCCACTAACGCACTATAGCGGATTGCACTCGAATGAGGTACACCGAAGGTTTGTATAGCGGCACCCTTAAGGGTGCGCGCTTGACAAACGAGCGCGATTGCGCTGTACCTCACGCGGCTGCAAGCCGCTGTAAAATAAATAACGGAATTAATCAGTATCAGAAACAAAATGCCTGAATCAAAAGAAACTGGTGTCAGTTTTACCGCCAAAATTATGGCTGCTGGGCGGGCGATAGAAACACAAAGACCTGATGCTTTGTTTACCGACCCCTTCGCCGCACAGTTAGCAGGTCAAGAAGCGATTGAAGCTGCCATTCCCCGCTTAGAAGAATATGAAAAACAAGGCAGGCCATTTGCATCGGTTCGGACTCGCTTTTTTGATGATTTCCTGAATAAATACTCCGATGATATACGGCAAATAGTTCTTTTGGGTTCGGGAATGGATACAAGAGCTTTTCGCCTGAATTGGCAACTTGGAACTCATGTTTATGAAATCGATCAACCCGATGTATTGGATTATAAAGAATCCGTTTTAAGCGGGATTGCTCCTCAGTGTACTCACCACTCAATTTGTGCTAACTTAAAAGAATCACTTTGGTCTAAATTACTGCTATAACAAGGCTATCAACCTTCAGAACCATCCATCTGGCTATTGGAAGGATTTCTCTATTATCTCAACCAAACAGAAGTTGAAAATCTGCTAACAACCATCACTAATTTATCTGCATCAGGAAGTTATTTCGGAGCCGATATTATCAACACAGTTGTTCGCAATGGGTCTGATGCCTGGGCTAAATATTGGCAATCCAGTTGTGATGAACCTGAATCTTTTTTTGCTGCTTATGGTTGGCAAGCATCAGCGATTCAACCAGGGGAAGATGGCGCTTCTTTTGGCAGATTTACTTATCAATTTCCGGATCGCAATGTTCCTGATGCTCCACATATCTTTTTCGTCATCGCTGTCAAGGAAAATTAATGTTTGTTAAATTAATCAAAGTCAAAAACTTGCGATCGCCCAACTCTTATAGAGTGCAGCAGCCTTTATTGAAGTTTTATTAATAAATATAAAATTATGCAAAAAACCTATAAAAAGATAATCTCTTAGTGTATAAAAAGTTTATTGATATTTTTTCAGCAGGAAACTTAGATAATGGCCATTTTATTGAGCAAAGGACAAGGCGTATCGCTTAGCAAAACCAACCCCGGTCTTTCCGAAGTATTTTTAGGTCTAGGATGGGACGTTCAATCTAATAACAATGTTGATTGCGATTTAGATGCCTTTGCATTTCTTTTAGGTGGTAACGAAAAGCTAATTTCTGATTCTCATTTAGTTTTTTATAATAACCTGACAAGTCCCGATCCAAATCAATCAGTTCAGCACATGGGGGATAACTCAACAGGTGAAGGTGAGGGCGATGATGAAGTTATCAAGGTAAATTTAAAAAAAGTGCCTGCTGAGGTACAAAAAATTGTTTTCGCTGTAACAATTTTTGATGCAGAAGAACGCAAGCAAAATTTTGGACAAGTAAAAAATGCGTTTGTGCGCTTAGTTAACGATCAGAATCAAGAAGAAGTTCTACGCTACAATCTGGGAGAGACTTCATCTGGTGCAACGGCAATGATTATGGCTGAACTATACCGCCAAGATGGAGGATGGGCAATGCAGGCTGTCGGGAAAGCTTTTAAGGGTGGCGCTCAAGAATTAATTGATAGTTACACTCGTCAACAGGTTATCAACTGGCGGTATCGCGCTCCACAACCAAGAAGATAAACGAGAAAAGAAACCGGGTTTCGACCTAGATCTCTAGTTTTAATAGAAACCCGGTTTCTTGGCGCGGATTGATTGGTTAAACCCGCCGCTACAATACAAAAAACACTGGCATAAGCATTGCTAGGGGAAATGATATGATGTCCGTTGAATTGCCCATAATAAAAAAACCTCACTCTGTCGTTGCGTAGGGACACGGCATCATAGATTTATCGGACAAACAGATAACGTTGTTCGTGCCGTGTCCCGGCTTCTAATTATGGGTAATCGACCGGACATGATATGATATAACCGATCGCTGCTAAGGGTATAGGGGCTCTCCCCTACTAAGAGTGATAAATTTATCTAATAATTCGTAGGTTGGGTTGAGCATAGCGTTACCCAACTCTATCAGCTAATAAGTTGGGTGTAGTACCTCAACCCAACCTACAACCTTTATTCATTGAGCTTCTCAGGGGATTCATCAGTTTTTATTATCACCTTAACTACGGGAGAGCTGGCTAAACAACTAAAGTCGGTATTGACAAAAATGAGTTGTTGTGTATTGTCCAGCACTAAATCGTGGACGTTGATATCGCCGGTGGTGTGGGCGGTGCGAGGGATGTAAAGGCGATCGCATTCCCCATACACTTCCCCTGGTGCCAGGAAATTGTCCAATTGCCAAATTTGATAGCGGGTACTCATGTACAAGCGATCGCCAGCCGCATATAGCCCCATCGGTTTATCAAATAACCTCTCATGAACGCTCAAGCGTCCATTGGGTTTGTAACCAATAAATTTGAGCAAAAATATTTAAAGATTTGATGAAGCTTGCAATCGAGTCGAGTATCAAATTAATTGACCTCGATTACTAATTAACTGGCATTGGGTTTTTGGCTAACAGAATCACAGGAAATTAGACTTATTTACCCGTTACCAGCTGCCAAACAATTTGGGGAATTTGGACGATTTGCTGCCAAAGGCGATCGGGGCCGATGCCAAAGGCTAACTGTAAAATTAGTATGATGATGGCTACTGAAATAGCAGTGGTAATAGTTGCTTTCACAACCTTGAGCAACCAGGTTAAGACTAACCCAGCTACGATTAACGCTCCTATCCAAATAATTAAATCTACTGGCATAAGTTTTGCTTGTTTTAACTAATTACTTCTGCGATCGAGCCAGAGAGGATATGATATCTATCGGCATCGTGGGGGGGCGGGTTTAACTTGCATATCTCGTGGTTCCACCCAATTGTTGGTAAAACCCGCCCCTACTACCGGAATCGATATGGGATGAATGGTTACTTCGATTGGGATTGATGTAGAGACGTTACATGTAACGTCTCTACCTTAGACTTCTCCAAAAAACCAACTCTTTTAGGACTTACGCAAACACCAAAGTTTCTCTGAAAAATCGTCGCTTTAAAACTAAAGATCCACGCAGAAACTTTGGTGATAGGTGAGTCGTGCGTAAGTCCTGTCTTTGACAGGCGATCCGCCTATCCCACAAGAGTTATTGGAGAGGTCTATTAGTTATTTTAACGAACTGAAACTACGCGATCGCTTAAAACCTGGATCGCTTCCAACACTTGCAGCCTCGCCCATTCATCCGCTGCCAAAATATCATCTAAAGAAGGATTCGCTCGATTATCTGATTGATGTTTATCGCACACCCATTCTATACAGCGGGGAATATCCAAAAATCGGATTTTTTCATCTAAAAATAGAGCGACTGCCTGTTCGTTGGCTGCATTTAATACCGCTGGCATCGAACCCCCTGCCCTTCCTACGGCATAAGCTAATTGCATACAGGGATATTTTTCATGATCGGGTTCCCTGAAGGTAAGATTGCCAGCTTTGACTAAATCCAACCGTTCCCAATTGGTATAAATTCGCTCGGGCCAAGATAGGGTATAAAGGATGGGCAAGCGCATATCAGGCCAACCTAATTGAGCTAATACTGAAGTATCTTGCAGTTCGATCAGCGAGTGAATAATGCTTTGGGGATGGATGACAATTTCGATGTCGTCGTAGTCCAAACCAAAGAGGAAATGCGCCTCGATTACTTCCAGTCCTTTATTCATCAGCGTGGCGGAGTCTACGGTAATTTTACGACCCATCGACCAATTGGGATGCTTCAATGCATCTGCTACCGTTACTTCTGATAATTTTTCCACAGGCCAATCGCGGAATGCACCCCCAGAAGCGGTAAGTAAAATTCGCCGCAAACCTTTATCTGGTAAGCCTTGCAAGCACTGGAAAATTGCCGAGTGTTCCGAGTCGGCAGGTAATAGCTTGACGCCGTATTTTTCTACTAGAGGATTTACGACTGGGCCGCCTGCAATTAAAGTTTCTTTATTGGCGAGGGCGATATCTTTGCCCGCTTCGATGGCGGCGATGGTGGGTAATAAACCGGCACAACCGACAATTCCCGTGACGACGGCTGAGGCATCGCCGTAACGGGCAACTTCGATGATACCCGCTTGCCCAGCTAGTAGTATAGGTTGCGGGTCGAGGTCTGCGATCGCTTGTTTTAGTGCGGGCAGTTTTTCTGCATCCGATATGGCAGCAATTTCCGGGCGGAATTGCCGAATCTGTGCCGCCAGCATCTCCACGTTACGCCCAGCGGCTAATCCCACGATCCGGAACCGATCCGGGTACTGCGACACGATATCTAACGTTTGAGTCCCAATAGAGCCTGTAGAACCAAGTAGAGTTATTGCTTTCACCTTAAACCTCTGGGAGTATGGAAGCCCCATCTTTTAAGTGGGGAAATAGAGACGAGCTATTTTAATTGCCGTCCCCTTGCGGGGTGGAGGGGTATGGTTTCCCCGACCTGGGGAAGTGGTTTTCCCATTTCACCCATTGCTGGGGTAAAGTTAGCAAGGCCAAAGTTATCGGTCTGTACTATCTCAAAAGCACTGTCTTACCCCTCGTAAAACTGTTTAACCCTTGAGTTCTAGGAGCTTGCGAACTAGCAAAGCATTCCCTGGTAGGTCTTTAACACTTGCCGATAACTTCGTTTCCCCGTTGTTGGGACTTAGGCTGGTCAGCTACCTAAAGATTTGGGGTATGAAGCCCCGTGTCTTTAGAGCGGGGTGCTGACAATTGCTTAATTATCTCGTCGCCATCCACTATAAATTGCTTGGGGATCGGATGGGCAGGTGGGCAGGTGTGCAGGTGTGCAGGTGGGCAGGTGGGCAAAGGGGTAGAGGAGAGTTAGCAATTACCAATTACCCATTACCCATTACCCATTACCTACAGCACAAAGTTATTAGCCTGTAGGTTCGCTTTGATACCGGAAATTTTAATTTATGTCAAGATTTTGTAAAGTTTAGCGGAGTTTGATTTATCCTTTCAGATACAATCATCGGTTGATCTCCGATCTTGCACCCGTCTCATTACCCAGTAGGCAATTAAAATTAATCGGCAATTCGCCCTTGATGTTTGCCCATCAAGGGATTCAGTAGGAATGTTACAGTTCGCATTTCTGCACCGGGTGCGATATATGGCAGTTCAGCCGAAATAATATGCTCTACCTCGATTAGACTTCTCCAACAAAGAATCTCAAAGACAGGCGAGACGCCTATCCCACAAGAGTTATTGAAGAAGTCTAATGACTGCATCAAAATCGCGCTTTGATTAAGGAGATGTTTTTATGACCCAAGATTGCGCTTCCCGCTTTTTTAAAGCCGCACAGCAAGACGAGGCATTGCAAGTAAAACTTAAAGCCACCACCGAGCCAGAAACTTTCATCAAGATTGCCGCAGACCAAGGCTATCACTTCACGGTGGAACAGTTGCAAGCTCAGATTGAAAAATTACCCCCAGAAGCAGTAGCATCTATGGTTAATCCAGGGGTAGGACCTCGGCTGCACCTGGTACGCCGGTAATTGATTCTGTTGGCGAATCAATCGGTGGAACAACCTGTAGGGGCACGGCACCAGCAAATATTATTCTCAAAGCAGAGAAGTTTTATACTGCCGTGCCCCTACCGCCACCTTTCTTGACCAAGAAAAGCGTGAATTTCTGTTGGTCATAGCCTCGTGTCCATTAAAATGGGCAAAAAGCTAAAAATAGAAACTTGAACCTTCCTCGCTCGTTCTGGGTAAAGCTAAGATCCCATCCGATTGGCGTCATAATTGTTGCGATCGCTCTGCTTTTTTTTGCATCCAGTAGTATCCGGCACGCTTTGTTTCAATCCTCGGCGTGGGATTTAGCCATTTTTGACCAAGCGGTTTATTTAATTAGCCAAGGTCAATCTCCCATTTCGTCTTTGATCGGGTTTCACATTCTCGGCGATCACGCTGCTTTTTTGTTATATCCTCTAGCAATCTTGTATAAAATTTATCCCGATGTTCATTGGTTGCTGGCAGTGCAAGCCTTGGCGTTAGCATTTGGCGCTCTACCTACCTGGTATTTAGCGCGTGATGCTGGGTTAAAAAAAGCACAAGCAATCGCAATGGCGGCGGTATATCTTTTATATCCGCTGGTTTTTAATATAAATTTGTTCGATTTTCACCCAGAAGCGATCGCTTTACCCGGAATTTTAGCAGCTGTTTTGGCGGCGAGGTTAGGTGCTGTTGGGTGGTTTTGTGTTTGCATTATTTTAGTTCTGAGTTGTAAGGCAGTATTAGCTTTAACGGTAGCAGCAATGGGATTGTGGCTGCTGGTGTTTGAAAAGCGGCGTTTGTGCGGTGCGATCGCTCTGTTTTCTGGCATCGCGTGGTTTATAATTGCCACTGGTTTTATTATTCCCTTTTTCGGCGGCGAGTTAGCAACTATTGGGCGTCACCTTTCCCGCTATCAACATTTAGGAAACTCTTTTTCAGAAATTGTAAAAAATCTTCTGCTTCAGCCAGGTTTATTGATTAAAAGTCTATTCTCCCTGGCTAATATAGAATATCTTGTTCTGTTATTAGCACCGATAATTTGGGGAATTTACCCGCGACATTTAACGCCTTTAATAGGTGCAATTCCTGCGTTGGCGATGAACCTGCTTGCAGATGACTTAACTCAAAAAAACTTAGTGCATCAATATTCGCTGCCAGTTTTGCCGTTTCTGCTATTAGCAGTAATTTCTAGCTTAGCTGCGGGGCGGGGATGGCTGCGAGCGCGAGGAATAATTATTTGGTCGTTAGTCGCTTTTTTAGCATTGGCAAAGTATGGTTATTTTGGTTCTATTTATCTGAATTCGCTGGATACTTGGAAGGCTACGCGGGATGCGATCGCTCAAATTCAAACCTCAGAAAGTGTCTTAACTACCCATAATATTGCACCGCATTTAGCGCACCGAAGTTTAATTAAATTTACCAACGCCGATTCACCACCGACTGACTTGACTGAGTTTGAATATATCTTGCTCAATTTGCGCCATCCAGGTTGGAAAAGTAGCCGCGAATTTGCGGAAAATTTATTGAATAAACGGCAAAATAATCCTAATTTTCAGTTAAAATTTAAACAAGATGACGTTTATTTGTTGATTCAAACTAATCGTTCGTAGTAAGGACTTCAGTCCTGTTTCTGTGGCTGAATCAGGACTAAAGTCCTTACTACAAACACTGGGCGTGAAGGGTAGCGATCGCTCCAAGAAAGAATTTTCAAGCGTCTAGGTTGCGATCGCATCCCACCAACTGCTTCTGAATCTTCAGGTGCGATCGCAACTAGCTATAAGAGCAAATAAAATTCACTCTTTACCAGCGATCAAATTCTTCATCGTCAGATTCACGCTGAATCATCTCTTCAGGTGTCAGAGGTACGAGATAACTGTTTGTCCAGTTTGGTCGGGGTGGAACCTTACCGATTTTAATGTCATTGAGCCACTCAGAATCTGATTTACGCGAGACTCCCGGCATCTCAAATTCGTAATGCGAAAGCACTGGTCCGACATAGACCATTTTGTCCTCACCGTTGTCTACCGCAATCATCAGCAGATCGACATTACCTACGCCCTGATGAAGCACACAACCTGGATCTCGCATTATTGGATCGGGTACGTCTGTGTGTACATCCGCGACAATCGCATCCCTTTTTTTAGAATCCTGATGACCCTTATAGAAAAGACCAAAATACCAGCCGCTGTAGGTTCGCTTCCCGGATGCGCGATCTTCAAACTCAACAATCTTTTTCAGAAATTCGGTTTCACTTTCACTGAGTTTCTTTTGTGCGAGTTGCTTCTTGGCAATTCCTTTGAGGATGGCTAACTTCTCGGCGAAGTTCTTGAAGAATGAGGTTTGTCTTTTATGTAGGTCTTGGAGTTGAACCGTAAATTTACGACCCCATTCGTTAGACTTTTCGACTGAACGATCTGGAAAGGGAGTTTTTTCAATTAAATCGGCTGCTAGCAGAGCCATTTTCTCAAAGCGCTCCCAAAATGCGAATCGAGGTTCCACAAAACCTGCCGGGTAGTAGCACCTGGTCATAAAAGTGTAGGATTGTTTGACGTAAAGAATGGTGTCGTGGCGCAGTTGCGTCCAAGAAGCCAATTGCGTGTTAAGCGTCTTCATTCCCCATGCACGGGTACACATAGCTTCGGGATATTTGGAGTCTGTTGTCGGTGCAGAAAGTTCGCGCAACGTGGCAAGCCAGTTCATGTAAATATTTTCTTCCCAAACTGCTGGATTTTGCTCGTCAATTACAGTCTTGACTGCTGCTAAATTGTGCTGATAGTTGAGTCCATCTCTGAACTTACGTCCTTTTTTGTCAGTCATGCGATCGACCAGTTCTGGCACCACTTGGTCGTTTCCCAGTGCAGCGAACGCCATATCTAGACAGGTAGGAATACGACGACCCACTTTCTCGTCGTCCCACAGGATATCGTCGTATACAACTTTGGATGTCACCCAACTATCCAAAACAAACTTTTGACCAAGAACTGTGAGCGATCGCGGCAGCTGAATTTTTTCCGACCCAAACGGGGATTCGTAGTAGTGACTGCCAATATCTTGAAAGCCGATCGAACTTGCTAGGATATCAGCTTGTAGTTGTTCTAACGTTCCCAAACCCTTAACATCTGCTGGGGATTTAATCTTAGCCTTGGACAAAATATCTCCCAGTTGGGCAAAGGTCATGGAATCCGTTCGACCGACAAAAGTTTGGAGTAATTGGTCGAATTGTTGCCATTGCTCAAACTTACCAGATTGTTTGAGGAGATCGTAAAGAATTACTGCTGCGCCGAGTTCTCGCGGTGAGGATTCAGCCGGGGAGGATTCAGAAGGAATTTCAGCAATGCGGAGGTCAATTCTGCCGCACCACATCATGGCACGGAAATATCGCTTGAGCAATTCGGAGTTCTCATAATGTCCGCGCACTTTAAATTGAGAAAAATCTACCTCACGCCAGCGTCCAAATAGTTCAAATTTCTGAAGTTGCTCGTTTTGGATCGCTTCAAGGGTAGTGGCAACGCGGGCATCCCGATCTAAGCAAGTCTTAATCGCCTCACCTGCAAGCAGCGAGCGTGCTACGCTCAGGAAGTAGTCAGCATCGAGGATGCTTGCACCAAGCACTCCCTTGCTATACTGATTCCAAGCGTCGGGAATCCCCTCTTGCATCCCCTCAAGAATTTCATCTAACGAACTAGACAAGTAAGTTTCTTCTAGTTCTTCGAGAATCGCATCGTATGACCGATGCCAAGCATGAAGCACCGCATCGGCGGAAACGAAAACTGGCAGATCGTGGCTGTAGATGCGATAGAACAAGTCGGCAAAATTATGTCCTCCTAGCCTTTCGCTGACTACGAAGCCATTTTGCTTAAAAATTGCCAGTTCTTCTGCATTAAGTTGAAACAGGTTATTTTGATGGAAATCCTCCCAGAACTTTGCAGTAGTTGGGTCGAAGCTAATTTGAGGGAGATATTTAGCATTGCTGGCATATCGTTTGGCAAATTCTGGCGGGGAAATCTGCCCAATTTTTTGCAGTGCCTCCTCAAAAGCAGCCGTATAACCAAAAACGTCCTCTGGTGCTTTAGCAATGGGTGTTGTAGCCATAGAAATTTCTCCTTGAGCTAGAAATTTAGGCAAGTTGGTTTAATTACATATTAATTATTATGACCTGTGGGAGGCTGTGCAAATTGGAAGCGATCGCTCTCAAGTAAAGCTATTTCTCAAGGCGATCGCGCTTAACCTTACAGCAGATTGCAAGCTCGTCTAGGTACAGCCTTAAGGCTCTCGTTTGTCAAGCGCGCACCCTTAAGGGTGCCCGCACACCGCTGTCGAAGGTATACCTCATAGATGTGCAAACTGCTATAGTGCTATTCGACACTTGTTTTTACTACGAATGCTGTCACCCGATCGGGACTAAAGTCCTTACTACCAACGCTGTTTTAATTTGATTGAGACAAAGAGAAAAGTTGCTCAGCAAAGGATGCTATCAAATCGCGGTATGCTAGGCGATCGCGCCAAGATTGGGGTATTCCCTGTTCTCCATAAAAGGCTCCGGCTAACTGTCCGTAAACTGCTCCGGTTGTATCGGCATCATCCCCCAAATTGACGGCTAAAAGACAGCCTTCCTCAAAAGATTGACTGCGATAAAATGCCCACAAAGCTGCTTCTAAACATTCGACTACATAGCCGGAACCTTTAATGTTTGGGGGTTGACGATGTTTAAACGATCCTGCTGCAATGGCGTCGATTTCATCAACTAAGGGATTTTCTTCCCAATAGTTGGGAATCTGGCTGTAATATGGGGAGAGTAACTGATCTCGACTTGCTCCATTGACGGCTCCCACAAGCAGCGCGCCTAAATATCGACAAGCATCAACAGCGGTTTCTGCACCATGAGTTGTGCGAGAACTTGCAGCGGAAAATGCGATCGCATCTTCAAAGTTTCGAGCGAAAAACAGGGGTACGGGAGCCAAGCGCATAATCGAACCATTTCCAGCACTGCGGGGATTTGTGTCACCACAGTAAGGTTCTCGTGTCTTCTCAAACCGGATCAGCGCCTTTGCGACAGTACGACCAATATCAAAGCAGTATCCTTTGCAGCTTAGGTGTCCGCCTCTAAACCATTGCAAATATCGTTGCAGTTGATCGATGGGAACAAAACCCTTTTGCTCGATCAGACTTTCTGCTAAACATAATGCCATTGACGTGTCATCTGTCCACTCTCCTGGTTGCAGTCCAAAAGGACCGCCGCCAACCATATCTTTAATAGGTGTAAATCTCCCAGGTTGCTGGAACTCTAGGGTAGTTCCCACCGCATCGCCAGCAGCTAAACCAAGAAGACATCCCCGATAACGCTCGATTGGTTGCATAAAATTAAACCATTTATAGCACTTAGGCAAAGAAACCGGGTTTCTAGGATCGCAGCAAGAAACCCGGTTTCTAGGATCTGCGTCAGTTTTTGCGCCAGAAACCGGGTTTCTGCGTCAATCTCTTTTCCTATAAACCCGGTTTCTTTGTCGATTGGTTGCATCAACAGGAATTCGCAGGTAGAGGTGAGAAACCGGGTTTCTTTGCGCCTGATAAAATTAAATCATTTTTTCTAAAGCTGTTTGCAAGTCTTTTGTCAGATCGGCAACAGCTTGACGACGATTGCTTTTATAAGCATCCCAACGTTCTGAAATTGAGATCGGTTCTCCTACACTTAAGCATACCCGTTGCTTACCCAGTTTTGGGCGCTTGAAGGCGTTGCCGCCTTTAATTTTGGTCATTGTGTCCCAAATCAGTAAAGTTGTTTCGGCAAACCTTTCGGGGGTTTGTTTTTCGATCGCGTACCTACCCGTTACAGCTACGAAACTTTCCACCAAGCGCATGTGCCACATTCGCAAACTGGCCTCTTCGGCAATCCGATCTGCGAGTCCTCGTTCTAGAGGGGGTAAAGCGTCAATATTTTTAATATCTTCTCGAAATATCCAATCCCACCCCGCTTGCTCTAGACGCCGACAGCGGTCGATTAAGCTACCTTTGGGCTGGAGGTTAAACGCTTGCTCTGCTACTTTTAAGGCTACATCTAGGAGCGAGCGCAGTCGAGTGACTAATTCTTCATTCGTACTGGGATGTTCAAAAGCAGTCCCGGCGGGCAAGGTTTGGTGATAAAACCGAGTGTAGAATTCTTCCACGCGGGTGAGTAAGTGTGCGCTTAAGCGAAACAAGCGCCGGTAACGCAAATGATGTTGGCTTTTTGGGGTTTCTTCGCTTAAATTCAAATTTTCTACAGGTAAACCGCTATCAATTTCTAATTGAGTTAAAAGCTTATCTAAGGCATCCCACGGATCGTGTATATACTGATACTTAATACCAATTGGCACGATTAAAACTTGTTCGGAGCGTCCGGCTTTCAGTATATCTTCGACACACCAAAATCCCAGTTGGCATATTCCCGGTTCTAGGGGGCTGACAACTTCATTATGTCCGTTGGTGGCGCCTTCTGGAGCTGCCATCATGGGCAAGTTACCGTTGGCAAATAGCTCCCGTGCCGAGCGCAAACCGAGTCGGTCTACTTTCCCTCGCAGGATGGGGGTTCCACCTAGACGGGGATATAGCCATTCTACGATTGAACCAGCCCATAGGGGAATTCCCCGATCGTAGATAAAATGGGCGTGTACGGGATAGTTTAGCGGTATTTGCTTTCGTTTGGCAAGCTGGGGTACCAGATGCCACAGCAGGTGCATTAGACTAAAAGGATCGTCGCCACTGGGATGGCGAAAGGCAAGCAGGAAGCGGATTTTCCCAGATTGAAACTCGTGGTAGAGATCGACGAGGCGTTCCACGTTATCTGCTTGAATGTCGCTGATGTTAGTGCGCGAGCGCAACCACAACGGTAGTATCCACTGGCTTCCCCGTAAAACTACCGAGTTGAGTGCCGGTGGAATAAATTCTAAAGGCGGTTGAACCTGACTCATAGCTGTCGTTATTCGGTGGAATTGATGAGTTTATTTTATTTAATCTTCGTTTTATATAAAAATTCTATCAATTCATAGCCCTGAGACGATTGTTAGTTTTGCTATATGCAAAAATCTAATCATTCTAGCCTTTAGTCTTATTTGTCAACCTTAGAATTACTGAAATATTGCCTGCGTCTGCGACCAGTGGCTAGCAGCCATTTTTCCTGACTCTATTCAGTAGAATAACCCAAGACATTTCTCCGAAAAGTGTATTTTAATTTAAGTATAAGGATTGAGAGCTGCTTCACAAAAACTTTAAAAAACCCAGTAGGTAACGCCGATCATGTAAAGTTTTGGTGAAATCACACTAAAAATATGACCGGCGTCACAAATAGGGGTGTATTAATATGAATAAGAGTTCAATTTTCATCTAGCCCAAGGATAAAATTAGAACGCTGATAAAATGTAAGCTTAACAACTAGCTCTACGTTGAGTTGAATGGGAAGCGAAAAAGTAACAGTTTGGGCATAGGCAATAGAAGAAATTGGTAAACTTCTTGTCTGTGCAGCACGATTAAGCAGACCTAAATTTACTTCATCAGGGGTTTAATCAGGGTATCTAGGTCTGATGATTAACATGTGATTCTTGCGGGTAAAAGTCGTTTGTCAGATAGGTAGTTATGTTCCACCTGAAGTCCCCTAAACCTAATAATTTTGACCAAGCTTTGAGCTTCCTGGAACAAAATCCTGCGATCTCAGATTCATTGTTGGCTGACTGTAACCACGATGTCCAAAAGGTTACAACGATTATCCAACCGATTTTGAATGCTGCCTGGCGTTGTGAAATTGCTCGCTTCTACATTCAGGCAATTACAACGGGTAGAACGACTTTTCTCGTGACGAACCTAAAAGAGTCGGAAGCGCTTCAGATTACGGACAGTGCTGCCAGCTGGTTGGTGGGACGATCTGCCAATTGCGCGATCGCGATTAAAGATACCTGTATCTCTCGCCAACATGCCGTGATTGGACATGTTTTCGGCAGAGAGTTCTACATTACAGACGTTGGTAGCACCAACGGGACTTGGGTAAATCATCGCCGCCTAGCTCATTTGGAGCGTTGTCCCCTTAGAGATGGGGACCTGATCCAGTTAGGTCCGGTGCAGATAGAATTTTTTATCGCTAACAGTCAAATTTGGTCACCCGCAGCGTCTGATGTGGGTGTTACTGAATTTTGTTAATTCGGAAATGGGTAATGGCAAATTTTAGATTGCAGATTGCAGATTTAAAATCAATCTGCAATCTGCAATCTGCAATCTGCAATTCCCTACGTGGCAGCAGGTTGAGCGGGTTGGTCGATCAGTTCTTGGAACCGGATGGCGTCGGAGCGGGGGTCAACATAGCTGACGCGGACTTCCAGATTCTCGCCCAGTGCCACGGAACGCTTGATCTGCATGGGTAATTCTAGTCCCAGATCTTCTAGGAGAATTAAACCCAACCGTTCATCTTCCCTCAACCAGCGCAACAATACCGCTTGCCAAGCTTGCTCGGAGGTGCGTCGGAGATATTCCAATGCCCAATAGCGCTGGGTTTGGCGTTCTACGAGCGAGGCTTCTTGAGAAGCCGTCGTGACGCCGATCATCACTTCTTTGACTTCTTCTGGGGAAAAGGGTGGCTGTTCGCCTCGCAGGTGGGCTTTAATTTGGAAGTGGGTGAGCAAGTCGCTGTAGCGCCGGATGGGAGAAGTTACCTGGGTATAGCTGTCTAAGCCCAAACTAGCATGGCGAGCGGGGGTAATGCTCATTTCGCTGCGGGGCATACAGCGTCGGATGGCACAGGCGCGCACTGGACCGGCGGGGAGTTGTAGCAGTTCTTCATCTGGGGGCAGTTCGGGTTGGGGTTGAGAGCGGAACGGCAGTGCCAGCTGGTGCGTTTGAGCGTAGCGTGCGGCGACTTCGCCTGCTAAGATCATCATTTCTGCTACTAATTGCCGCGAAGGCGAGTCCTCCAACACTTCGATGTGGATCTCGTCGGCGTCAACTTTAATGCTCGCTTCTGGTAGGTGGATATTGATCGCGCCTTGGGAACGCCGCCACATTTGTCGCCGTTGGGCGTATCGCGCGATCGCATCTATTTCCAGTTCTGATGGGAGGCCCAGTTGCAGCATTTCATCCACATCTTCGTAAGTCAAGCGATAGGTAGGTTTGATAATGCTGGCGTGGATGCTGTATTGGGCAACGGCACCGTCGTCATCTAAAATAATGCCAAAACTGAGGGCGTTGCAGATTTTCCCCTGCACCAGACTCATCGGTCCTGTAGCTAGTTCCGCTGGAAACATGGGAATCATGCCAGTTGGCAAATACAACGTCGTGCTGCGCCGTCTGGCATCTAAGTCTAATTCATCACCTGGAGTCAGCCAGCGCGTCGGGTCAGCGATGTGAACCCATAGTCGCTGTTTCCCGTCTGGGAGTAATTCCCAACTCAAACCATCATCGATTTCTTTTGTACTTTCGTCGTCAATCGTATAAACTTTGAGTCGGGTCAGATCCAGGCGCTCTGAGTCCGGGTCGGGGGGAGCAACCTCAGTTCGCTCTTTCGCCACTTCTAGCACCTTTGTTGAAAAATTAACTGGAATTGACGAGCGCCGCAAAAATAGGTTTTCGTGGCGACTCCACACGCCCAAGTCCACTAACAAATCGAAAGCACCTTGGGGGTTTTCCGGTCGTTTGAGGGCAGCCAGGGTTTCCACTGCGGCAGCGCGCCCAGTTGCTTCGTCTCCTTGGATGGCAAACCGTTCCAGTGCTTCTAGGCGATTGCGATCGCTCTGCTGCCATTCTACCTGAAAGCCACTCAGCGCTTGCTCTACCCGCGCCCAAAACTCCTTCTGCTGAGTCTCCCGCTCTCTTGCTACTTCCAATTGATGTTTTATTTCCGCCACTTGGTTCGTCGAGCGGGGTTCGTAGCGATCGCCTTTTTGTTTAAAATACAGTTTGTCTTCTGTTAACAAATAGTACGCCGCGTAGCATTGGGCCGGACTTTTTTCCGAAAACAGCAGCATTGCCATTTCCGCCGGATCTACTGCCAAACCCTCTTCTACTAGGAATTCCCAAGCGACTTCCAAGCTTTCTGGGTCGATAAACGGATCTACCTCTTTGCGGAAGCGGGGTATATCCGACGGTTTGTAAGTTTCACCGTTTACTTCGTAACTAACTTGTTTAGCATTAATGGTACGAGCTTGACCGCGATCGTCTACTACGATCCAGTGGTTTTTGCCCTCCGGACGTTCTGCCACGGCGAGGCAGCGCTCTCCATGTAACCGAAATTCGACTAGGGTTCCTTTTTCCACAAGTTACTTTGATTCCCGGCACTTCTATATATATAAGTTATCCCAGACGCGCGCCATCGCTTTGTTCCTAGTAGGCGCCCTCTTCGCCGTTTCCGACTTTAAGCTATTCTTAATTTGCCCAATTCCTCTGTTTATCTGTTTAGTAGCTTGAATAGTTATGAGTGTAGAGTTTTAAGTTCCTGCTTTCATGGCAAACTCTCCCACAGGGATGAACCCTTATCTCTACCACTCAAAACTATTTTTGTTAGCCTTCTTGATTGATGAAAGGCAACAATGCCACAATGCGTGCCCGCTTAATCGCAAGTGTCAAATCTCTTTGTTGCTTAGCGGTCAACCCGGTAATGCGGCGCGGCAAAATCTTCCCGCGTTCGGTGATAAATTTCCGCAACAGATCGATGTCTTTATAATCAATTGGTTCGCTTGGTTTAATCGGCGAAAGGCGACGACGGTAGTAGGTCATAGTTCTTGGTAATTGGTCATTGGTCATTGGTAATTGGTGATTGGTAATTGGTGATTGGTAATTGGTCATTTCCATTACCGATTACCCATTACCCATTACCATCTACTTGATTTCTTTGTGGACGGTATGTTTGTTACAGTGAGTGCAGAACTTTTTCAGTTCTAACCTTGCCGTCGTGTTGCGACGGTTCTTGGTGGAAGTGTAACGAGATACGCCCTTTGAGCGCTTGGCTGGGTTAGAGCGACACTCGGTACATTCCAGGGTGATGATAATACGAACACCTTTTGCCATACTTTAAACTCAGGTGTAAAGTCAAGAACAGAATTAATCACAAATTTCTATTCTCGCATAAGACAAGTCGCTTGTGCAAGCAGCCGCTGGCAGCTGAGGAGTCACAGGGGCAGGGGGGCAGGTGAGCAGGGGGGAAATTATGTTACTTGTGAGAGCGCAAGTTGGTATTGAAATCTAAAATCTAAAATCTAAAATCTAACTTATTGTACGAGGCTGGGGAAAAGGCAATGCTTTCGGTTCAACAAGCAGAGGAAATAATTTTCCATCGGGTGCAACCGTTGGATGCAAAGCTTGATGCAGAGGTTGTAGACTTATTGGCGGCTTTTGATACGACTTTAGCCACGCGGCGCGAACGCATTTTGGCAATGCCGGTAACGAGTCATCTGGATTTTCCCCATTGGGATAATTCGGCGATGGATGGTTACGCGGTGCGATATGCGGACGTGGAAGGCTGTAGCGCCGAACAGCCAGCAGTATTGGAAATTGTAGAGGAAATCGCGGCGGGAAAGCAGCCCCAGCATACTATTCAACCAGGACAAGCGGCGCGGATATTCACCGGGGCGATGATGCCAGAGGGTGCGGATACCGTCGTAATGCAGGAAGTGACGCGACTTTCAGGTTCCCGCGTTGTCATTTTAGCAGCGCCAAAACCCCAAGCTTTCGTGCGCCATCGGGCATCTTATTACCAAGCTGGTACGCCCCTCCTGATGCCGGGAATACCCCTATTCGCCCCGGAAATCGCAATTTTGGCATCGGCGCAATGTCCGCAGGTTTCGGTTTACCGCCATCCTCGCGTGGCGATTTTATCTACGGGTGACGAACTGGTGACGCCGGATCGTCCCTTACAACCGGGTCAGATTGTAGACTCGAATCAGTATGCAATGGCTGCAATAGTTGCACAAAGCGGCGGCATTCCTCTTTTGCTGGGCATTGTTCCAGATGAACCTGAAGCGCTGAAAAATGCGATCGCCTCCGCCCTCACCTCTGCCGATATCGTTGTTTCTTCCGGCGGCGTTTCTGTGGGAGATTACGATTACGTAGACCGGATTCTGGAATCCCTCGGTGCTGAAATACACCTGCGTGCAGTTGCGATTAAACCGGGTAAACCCTTGACATTTGCCACGTTTAAGCGCGGCGAAGCCCTGCGCCGGGTTTTATACTTCGGACTTCCGGGAAATCCCGCATCTTCTTTGGTAACGTTTTGGCGGTTTGTCCAACCAGCACTGAAGAAACTATCAGGACTTGCTCAGGGTTGGAAACCGATGTTCGTGCAGGCGCGTGCTGGTCAAGATTTGCGTTCGGATGGCAAGCGAGAAACATACCTCTGGGGACAGATGCATTTAATAGATGGAGGGTATGAATTTCAGCTTGCAGGTGGCAGCCACAGTTCCGGTAATTTGATTAACTTAGCGCGAACCAATGGATTAGCGGTTTTGCCAGTGGGTATAACCTCAATCAACGCTGGAGAGGCGGTGCAAGTTTTACAAGTTGGGTTGCCGATTGGGGATTAAAGACTGGGAAATTGCCGGATTTGGCGCCAGTCCGGCGTAAAAATAGCTTTCAGTATACAGCCTGTGCGATCGCTGCGCTGCCAAAATTTACAAGCGTAGGCTGGGTATGTTGATTTCGGCTAGTGGGAAATCAACAACAAACCGCCAAGGTGGAGTTACTCGATGTTTATTCAACCACTCAAGCAGGTTATTGTGAAAATTTATGGACAAGTACCGCTGCAAACGGTTCTGATCGTTCCGTTTGTCCTGCAAATTGCCGGGGCGGTGGGACTGGTGGGGTATCTCTCCTATCGTAACGGACAGAAGGCTGTTAACGATTTAGCCAGTCAATTACGCCACGAAATTACCAAGCATATAGAGGATAACCTGCGTGCATACCTAACGATTCCCCATCAGGTTAATCAGAGTAACGCTGCTGCGATTCGCCTCGGTCAATTGAACTTGCAAGATAACGCAGGATTGGAACGTCACTTTTGGCAGCAAATCCAGATATTTGATCGCCTAACTTATGCCGGATTGGGATTAGAGCGAAAAGATAACGTTGGGGCAGAAAGGCGCGATGATGGTTCGCTGACAATTCGAGTGGGGACTTCAGCTACGGGATATGATTTTCGGACTTATTCTACAAATGAATTGGGGGAGCGCACCAAAATCCTAGACCACAAAAGCGACTTCGATCCCCGTACTCGCCCCTGGTATAAAGCCGCCGTTGCTGCTGGTAAACCCACTTGGAGTCCGATTTATCCTCATACTAAAGGCATTACCGCTTATCTGGGTGCATCGATGCCTTTTTACGATAAACAAGGTAAACTTCAAGGTGTTTTACTAACTAATATTAATTTATCGCAAATTGGCTATTTCTTACAAAAAATAGAAATTGGAAAAACCGGACAAAGTTTTATTATCGAGCGCGACGGCATGTTGGTGGCAACTTCGACAGGGGAACAACCTTTTCGCACCAAACCAAAGGAATACGGAGCCGAAAGAGTTAAAGCCACAGACAGTCAAAACGCTCTCACGCAAGCTACAGCGCGATACCTAGCCGCAAATTTTGACAAGAAAAAGCTGTTGCAAAAGTCTGAGCAACTGGAATTTAAAATCAACGGTGAGAAACACTTTTTGCAAGTCTTGCCGTTTAAAGATAATAAAGGACTCGACTGGCTAATTGTCGTGGTCATTCCAGAAACTGACTTTATGGAGCAAATTAATGCCAACACTGGCACGACATTCCTGTTATGTCTGGTAGCTTTAATCTGCGCTATTTTCATGGGGATTATCACCGCTGGTTGGGTCACGAGTCCGATTTTACACCTCAACGCCGCTGCTAAAAATATTGCCAAGGGGGATTGGGAAAATACGGTAAAAATTGACCGAGGGGATGAAGTAGGGCAATTGGCCAATTCGTTTAATAATATGGCTAAGCAACTGCAAGAATCCTTTGCCGAAATGAAAACATTGAATCAAGCCTTATTAGCAAGCGAACGCCGACTGAATCAATTTTTGGAAGCCTTACCCGTCGGGGTGTGTGTCATTGCTGCCAATGGCACGGTTTCCTATGTCAATCAAACCGGACAGCGTTTATTGGGTCAAGGGATAGTCTCAGAATGCAGCGTTGAAAAATTAACAGAAGTTTACCAGATTTATCTGGCTGGAACCGATCGGTTCTACCCCACCGAGCAACTGCCAGCGGTACGGGCATTAAAGGGGGAAACTGTAACCGTTGATGATATGGAAATTCATCGATCAGGAGAAGTTATCCCTGTAGAAGTACGAAGCATCCCCATTTTTGACGACCAAGGCAAGGTGATTTATGCGATCAATGTTTTTCAAGATATTACAGAACGCAAAGAAGCTGAAGAAATTTTAACAGACTACTATCATACTTTAGAAACCAAAGTGGCAGAACGCACTGCCCAACTTGCCCGCGCCAATGTGAAATTAGAGCAGGAAATTGCCGAACGCGAGCAAACAGAAGAAGCATTGCGGCAGAGTGAAGAACGGTTCAGAAGAGCTTTTGATACGGCAGCAATTGGCATGTGTTTGGTTTCTTTAGAGGGTCAGCCTTTGGCTGTCAATCCTCAAGTTTGCCAAATGTTTGGCTATGCAGAATCAGAGTTGCTATCTTTATCGTTTGGGGATATAACTTATCCAGATGACCGAGGTAGTGACCAGGAATACGTGCGGGAATTATTGGCTGGGACGCGACCTTATTATCACATGGAGAAGCGTTTTCTGCATAAAAATAGGCAGACGATATGGGCGCGAATAAGCGTTTCTTTGGTGCGGAATTTGCAGCAAAAACCGCTTTATTTTATTTGTCAAATTCAAGATATTACAGCGCGCAAAGAAGCGCAACAGGAATTGCAAAAGAGCCAAGCGCGGTTTCAGAAATTAGCGGCAAACGTACCGGGAGCGATTTATGAAGTTGTGTTTCACCCAGATGGGTCGGTAGATTATGAATATATGAGTGCGGCTTG
Source organism: Microseira sp. BLCC-F43 (assembly GCF_041929235.1). Taxonomy (NCBI): domain Bacteria; kingdom Bacillati; phylum Cyanobacteriota; class Cyanophyceae; order Aerosakkonematales; family Aerosakkonemataceae; genus Microseira; species Microseira sp. BLCC-F43. The sequence continues at coordinate 55,808 of NZ_JBHFNP010000031.1, read as the reverse complement.
TTTAGAAATTTATGAATTAGAACCGAAGCAGGTGATGAAAAATGCTCAGTTAATTTATGACTGCATTCATCCGGATGACCGAGAAAGTTTTTATGCAGCGACTAGACAAAGTTCTAAAACTTTAGAACCTTTTGCCCGTGAATGGCGGATTGTCACGCCATCTGGGAAGGTCAAGTGGCTGCAAGGAAATTCTCGACCGGAACGGCGGGAAAACGGCGATATTGTCTGGCATGGGGTGGCGATTGACGTGAGCGATGGCAAGCGGGTAGAACAAGAATTAGCCAAAGCCAAGGAAGCCGCCGAAGCCGCCAATCGCGCCAAAAGTGTGTTTCTTGCCAATATGAGCCACGAATTGCGGACGCCCCTCAACGCCATTCTCGGCTTTTCCCAACTCATGAGTCACAGTCCAAACTTATCCCCAGACCAACTAGAAAATCTGGGCATTATTCGCCGCAGTGGCGAACACCTGCTCACCTTAATTAACCAAGTGCTTGACCTATCTAAAATCGAAGCCGGACGCCTGACGCTTAACGAACAAAATTTCGACCTTTATCAATTGCTGGATGATGTTAAACTTATGTTTTCTTTGAAAGCAAAGGATAAGGGATTGCAGTTACTGTTCGAGCGGGCTGCTGATGTTCCCCAATACGTGCTAACTGATGAAGTTAAGTTACGGGAAGTGCTGATTAATTTGCTCGGTAATGCAATGAAATTTACCACAACGGGTAGCATATCAGTCAGAGTGGGACTGGGTGATGGAAAAGAAACACCCAATTACCAAGAAAACGCGGTTGAAGAAGACAGGGGGACACGGAGACACTCTGACGCGGGGAATGTACTACAAGAACTTTCCGCATCTCCCACTCAGAGCGTCATCCCGTCTTCCTGCCCGCGTCGCCGCGTCACCGTGTCTCCGTCTTTGCTGCAACAATTGCATTTTGAAGTAGAAGATACGGGAAGTGGTATTGACCCTGATGAATTAGATAAAATCTTTGAACCGTTCGTGCAAACTTTATCAGGTCAAAAAGTGCGGGAAGGAACGGGTTTAGGATTAACGATTAGCCGCCAATTCGTGCGGTTGATGGGGGGTGAAATTACTGTCAGCTCGCAAGTCGGAAAAGGTAGTATTTTTAAGTTTGATATTCAAGCCAGCGTAGTTGCTGGCACCGAGATTGAGAATAAACAACCTAAGCGGGGCACGCTCGCTATTGAACCCAACCAAACCCGCTATCGCCTACTAATTGTCGATGACCAAGATGACAGTCGGCGACTGTTGATAAAAATTTTTAATTCTCTGGGATTTGAATTACAAGTTGCTAACAACGGTAAAGCAGCTGTGGAAATTTGGTCGAGTTGGAAGCCACATTTGATTTGGATGGATATGCGGATGCCCGTTATGGATGGTTATGAGGCAACTCAACGCATTCGAGATCTTGAGCAGGAGAGCAGGGGAGCAGGGGAGCAGGGGAGAATTGTAGGGGCTACTTTGACCAATAACCATACAACTGGTACAGACAATTTAACTAAACCCGCCCCTCTTGATTCATCTCCAATGCCCCAGAAGCGTACTGTAATTATTGCTTTGACTGCTAGTACTTTTGAAGAAGAGAGGGCTGCTGCCTTATCGGTTGGCTGCGATGATTTCATCCGCAAGCCTTTCCGTGAGGAAGAAATATTTATTTGTCTGAGCAATCATTTAGGGGTGCGATATATCGACGCGGAAGCGATTTCCTTGCCCGTTGGCGCAGGGTCAGAGGAGGGGAATGCAATCCCAATTGGAGATCGGATGCTGACTTTAGCTGACTTAGCTGCTTTACCTGGGGATTGGTTGGCTAATTTACACCAGGCAACCCTCGAAGGGCATATTAAACGAATGCAGGCGCTGATCGAGGAAATTCGTCCACAACATGACTTTGTTGCCAAAGCTTTGTTAGATTTGGCTAATCAGTACCAATTTGAGCAACTATTAATCTTAACTCAGCCTAGAACCGATTAATGAATCCCGAACAGCTTCTACCATCCAAGGGAAATATTTTAGTTGTTGACGACCACTATGCCAATTTAAGCCTATTAACTCAGGTGTTGTCCGAGGAAGGGTATGAAGTGCGAGTTGCACCCAACGGCAAACTGGCGCTGAAATCTGCTAAGGCAACTCCCCCTGACCTGATTTTGCTGGATATTATGATGCCGGAAATGGATGGTTATCAAGTCTGCGATCGGCTTAAAGCAGATAAGAGAACTCGCGAAATTCCAGTGATTTTTTTAAGTGCTTTGGGAGAATCATTGGATAAGGTAAAAGCTTTTGATGTGGGCGGGGTAGACTACATTACGAAACCCTTCGATCCGGTAGAAGTTGTAGCGCGCATCAAGAATCACTTGCGCTTGCGGGAGGTCGAATTAAAACTAATCGATCAAAATGCACTGCTGCAAAAGCAAATTGAATCCCGCCGACAAGCTGAGGTGGAAATTCGCCTGTTGCTGGCAACAACCCAAGCGATTAGCCGCTGCGATGACGTTCACTCGGCTTTAGCAGCAGTTTTGCGTTTAGTTTGTATAACTATTCAATGGAATTATGGAGATGCTTGGATTCCCAGCAATGATGGCAGGGTTTTAGAATGCAGTCAAGGTTGGTATGCTAGCGACCCCAGTTTCTCGGATTTCAGACATCAAAGTTTAAGTTTAAAATTTGGCCCCAATGTTGGGTTACAAGGGAGGATTTGGACTTCTAAACAGCCCGAATGGATAGAAGATATTTCCGCAGAAGACGAGCAAAGTTTCCTGCGTTCTCAAATTGCGATCGCCGCCGGATTAAAAGCCGCTTTTGGGGTGCCGATTCTGGTGAACGAGCAAGTGTTAGCAATTTTGATTTTTTATAAGAAAACAACGGCGGCTACCAGTTCGCGGTTAATCGAGTTGGTGACGGCGGTAGCAACTCAGTTAGGGGCGCTGATCCAGCGCAAGCAAATGGAAGATACGCTGCGAATTGCGGAAGATCGCTATCACAGTATTGTGGAAAATGCGGTGGAAGGCATTTATCAAGCGACGCCTTCTGGACGTTTGTTGAGTGCTAATCCAGCGCTGGCAAAACTGTATGGTTATGACTCTCCCGCAGCATTGATGACGAGTTTACAAGATATTTCGCAACAGCTTTATGTTGACCCCAACCGCCGGAACGAGTTTGTTGCTGCAATGGAAACAGATAATGCAGTAATTGGATTTGAGTCGATGATTTACCGTAAGGATGGGCAAAAAATTTGGATTTCTGAAAATGCCCGTGCGGTGCGCGATTCTCAGGGAAAGTTGTTGTACTACGAAGGGACGGTTTCTGATATTACGGCGCGGAAACTAGCCCAAGAAGCTTTAAAATATCAAAAGGAACAAACCGAGCGACTTTTGTTAAATATTTTGCCCAAACCAATTGCCGACCGATTGCAAGAACAGCCGCAGATTATTGCCGATAGCTTCTCTGAAGTCAGCGTTTTATTTGCGGATTTGGTCGGGTTTACCGATTTTTCATCCCAAAAAAGTCCGACCGAATTGGTGGAAATACTCAACCTGATTTTTAGTAAGTTTGACTTATTATCTCAACAACATGGTTTGGAAAAAATTAAAACTATTGGAGATGCTTATATGGTAGTAGGAGGTTTGCCGACTTATCGCGAGGATCATGCTGAAGCGATCGCGCGCATGGCTTTGGATATGCAAGCGTCTCTGGATAGCGTTAATCATAAGCTGGGTCAAAGTTTTTGTCTCCGCATTGGTATCAATATCGGCCCCGTTGTCGCTGGGGTAATTGGTCTGACTAAATTTATCTACGATTTGTGGGGCGATACGGTTAATGTTGCTTCGCGCATGGAATCAAGCGGTATACCCGGCAAAATTCAGGTTACTTCAGCAGTTTACGCTCGATTAAAGCACAAATTTGCCTTTAAAAAACGAGGTGATATTGCGATTAAAGGCAAAGGGGAAATGACGACTTATTTTCTAGTGAATAGCCATGAATCCTCTGGATAAAATTATTTTAAGCTCTTGGAGCAACGGATGTGTAGCACCTTGAAAGCCAAAAATTTATGATTCAGGATCGGTCTTTCATAGCAGGTTCAGATATCTTGGTCATTGATGATAGCCCTACAAATTTAAGTTTGTTAACCCAAATATTGTCAGATAAAGGGTATAAAGTGCGAGTCGCAACCAACGGTAAATTGGGGCGGCAATCTGCGTCGGCGACTCCCCCAGATCTGATTTTGTTGGATATTATGATGCCATCAATGGATGGTTATGAAATCTGCGAACAGTTAAAAGCAGATGAACTCACTCGCGACATCCCGGTGATTTTTTTGAGTGGTTTGAACGAAGCGCTGGATAAAGTGCAAGCGTTTGCGGTGGGTGGGGTAGACTACGTAACAAAACCCTTTGAACCTTTAGAAATTTTAGCGAGGAGCGAGAATCAATTGCGCTGGCGATCGCTCGAGTTACAGCTAAAAGAGCAAAATGCCCAACTGCAACTCTTGCTAACAACTACCCAAGGGATTAGCAAAGCGGCTAATGTAGACTCGGCATTAAAAGTAATTTTGTCAAAAATTTGTCAAACTATTGGTTGGAATTTTGCAGAAGCTTGGTTGCCTAACCTTAAATTAAAAGCTCTCGTATGCAGTCGGGGTTGGTATGCTAGCGATAGCAGTCTGTTACTCTTTCGCCAACTCAGTCAAGCGTTGACTTTTCCACCCAATGTAGGATTGCCAGGAAGAGTTTGGTTATCAAAAAAACCTGCATGGATCGAAGATATTTCTCAAACAAACGCTCGCAGTTTTCTGCGGGATAAAATTGCCGCTGCTGTCGGAATTAAAGCAGCTTTGGGCGTGCCGATTATTGTGGGATATCGCGTGTTTGCGGTATTAGTATTTTTGCATAAAAATCAAATCACACCCGATGGGCGCTTAATTGAATTAGTTAATGGCGTCGCCACGCAATTGGGTGCGCTGATTCAGCGCAAAAAAGCCGAAACCGCTCTCAAAAAAGCCAATCAGGAATTAGAACGACTGGCGGCGTTAGATGGTTTAACCTCTGTTGCCAATCGTCGCCAATTTGACAAAATTCTCCAACAGGAATGGTACAGACTAAAACGGGAACAGTTGCCTTTATCGTTAATTATGTGTGATGTGGATTATTTCAAATGCTACAATGACCGCTACGGACACATGGAAGGAGATAATTGTTTAAGACAGGTTGCTAGTGCGATCGCCAGCGCCTCACGACGCCCAGCAAATTTAGTAGCGCGATATGGAGGAGAAGAATTTGCGGTGATTCTACCTAATACAAGTGCTGAGGCAGCGTTAAAAGTCGCTGAATTAATCCGAAATCAAGTGCAACAACTCAAAATTCCCCACGCTTTATCTAATGCAAGTCAATATGTTAGCTTGAGTTTGGGCGTCAGTACGATTGTTCCAACTGGGGATAGTTCGCCTCTGGACTTGATCGAGATCGCCGATCTAGCGCTATACTCAGCCAAACAGCAGGGGCGCAATTGCGCTGTGGCGCGTAGTTATGCGATTGCTACGAAATAATTTCAGATTTTAGATTTCAGATTTCAGATTTGCTAAAAGGATAAAATAAACCATGAGAAAAGAACAAAGTCAACGCGCAGTTTCTGCCTTTCAAGACTTCCTCAATACGCCCCTCGATTTGCGCTTAAATCGATATCAAAATGACTCTCCCCAAACGACTGTACTTTCTTTATTTCGCGATGTGGCGGCGCAGGTTCCTGCTTACAAAGCTTTTTTAAAGGAACAAGATATAGATCCTGCTTCGATTCAAACCTTTGAAGATTTCCAAACACTGCCGTTAATTACCAAAGAAAATTACTTACAGCGTCACCCCCTGGCAGACTTGTGTCGTGGGGGACAGTTGGAAACCTGCGACATGATAGCTGTTTCCTCTGGTTCCACGGGCCAACCTACATTTTGGCCTCGTTTTTTTGCTGATGAACTTCAAATTGCCACCAGGTTTGAACAGATATTTCACGAGAGTTTTTATGCCGATAATCGCCGCACTTTAGCTGTAATTTGTTTCACGTTAGGTACTTGGGTAGGCGGGATTTATACGACAAATTGCTGTCGCTATCTTGCCAGTAAAGGCTATCCCATTACGGTAATTGCTCCCGGTAATAACAAAGAAGAAATATTCCGAGTTGTTCAAGAACTCGGTACGGCGTTTGAGCAAGTTGTATTGTTGGGTTATCCACCCTTTATTAAAGATGTCATCGATACGGGGAAGGCGCGGGGTGTAGAGTGGCAAAAATATAATATTAAAATGGTGTTTGCCGGAGAAGTTTTTAGCGAGGAATGGCGCAGTTTGGTGGGGGAAAGAGTCGGTTCAATTCATCCTTGTTACGACTGTGCCTCCCTGTATGGAACCGCCGATGCCGGAGTTTTGGGTAACGAAACGCCTCTGAGTATTTGCATTCGCCGCTTTCTAGCAGAAAATCCCGATGCTTCCCGTGCTTTGTTCGGAGAATCTCGCCTCCCGACGCTCGTTCAGTATGACCCTTTGAGTCGATTTTTTGAAGTCAAAGATGGCACTTTATTGTTTTCTGGAGATAACGGCATTCCGTTGATTCGCTATCACATTTCCGATACGGGGGGAATCATTTATTATGAGGAAATGCTTAAGTTTTTATCAGAATGGGGCTTCGATCCAGTAGCTGAATTATCTCTTGTGGGGCAGACTTCTAGCTTGCCAGCAGAAAGGGGCAAACAAGATGCCCACCCTACAAGAGATATCAGAGGAATTCATCAATTACCTTTCGCCTATGTTTTTGGCAGGTCTAATTTTACAGTTTCTTATTTCGGCGCGAATATTTACCCAGAAAATGTGACCGTGGGATTAGAACAACCTGGGATTAAAGAATGGGTGACGGGTAAATTTGTGCTGCAAGTTAAGGAAAATGCGGATAAAAATCGGTTTTTATCCGTTGTAGTGGAATTAGCACCGGGGGTGGAAGGGAGTGAGGAAAAAACGGAAGCGATCGCCAACTCCATTCTCTCCCAATTACGCCGCCTCAACAGCGAATTTGCCAACTACGTCCCCCCAGAATATCAAACACCCCAAGTCACACTTACCCCCAGCGGCGATCCAGAATATTTCCCCATAGGCGTCAAACACCGCTACACTCGCAAATAATAGCAGGTGAGCAGAGGAGAATTACCCATTACCAATTACCAATTACCAATTAGCAATTAGCAATTAGCAATTCCCAATTACCTCTCCCCCCATTCATGCATCGCTTCAATTATCGGTTTCAAACTTTCTCCTAAAGGCGTTAAAGAATACTCGACTTTCGGCGGAATTTGCGGATAAACCTGGCGATGGATAATTCCATCATCCTCCATCTCCCGCAGTTGCTGCGTCAGCATCTTCTGGGTAATTCCCTCCAAAGCGCGTTGCAGTTCACCAAACCGTTTGACGCCGGTAAACAGTTCCCGCAGAATCAAAAGCTTCCAGCGTCCGCTAATCGCTTTTAAGGTATTTTCCGCCGGACAAGTCTTTCTTTGGTAATTCTCGCTTCTGGCTTCCATGTTGAATCCAGTATCTTTTTAGTAACTATCTTACTATAAAGTGCGTACTTTACATCATAATTTAAAGCCTTTAAATTAGAAATATACAAAACAACTGAGATTCCAGAAACAGGAGAACACAATGAGCGAACCTTTTATTGCTGATAAAAAACCTGCCGGACTCGAGCTGGAACCCGGAACTTACTACTGGTGTAGCTGCGGTCAATCTAAAAACCAACCTTACTGCGATGGTTCCCATAAAGGCAGCGAATTTGTGCCATTAAAGTTCACAATCGAAGAGACAAAGCGCGTGGCGTTATGCCAATGCAAATACACCAAAAATCAACCATTTTGTGATGGAGCGCACAACAAGCTAATGGCTAATGGCTAATGGCTAATGGTAGAACCAGATAATATTGCCATGAGCAATCAGCAATTAGCAATTAGCAATTAGCAATTAGCAATTAACTTGGGTTAGGAGAAGAAAATGCTCACACTTCGTAAATCAGAAGAACGCGGACATGCTAGTCACGGTTGGCTGAATTCTTACCATACATTTTCGTTTGCCAACTATTACGACCCCGAGCATATGGGATTTAGAACTTTGCGGGTGATTAATGAAGACAGAGTCAACCCCAGTAGAGGTTTTGGATCGCACTCCCACAGGGATATGGAAATTATTTCCTACGTGCTAGAAGGGGCGCTAGAGCATAAAGATAGCATGGGTAATAGTTCCATAATTCGCCCTGGTGAAGTGCAAATTATGAGTGCTGGTGCTGGGGTTACTCACAGCGAATATAACCATTCTGACAGCGATTTGGTACATTTTCTGCAAATTTGGATTCTGCCCAATCAAATTGGTTTAAAGCCTAGTTACGAGCAGAAAATGTTTGCTGATGCAGAAAAGCAAGGTCAGTTACGCTTGATTGTTTCGCCAGATGGTCGAGATGCTTCTGTGACGATTCATCAAGATGTCAATATTTACGCAACCATACTCGATGCAGAACAGCAATTAGACTACCAAATTAAACCCGAACGTTATGCTTGGGTGCAGGTAGCAAGAGGTAGCGTCATGGTGAATGACCGTTTGCTAAAACAAGGCGATGGTGCAGCAGTTAGCGACGCGAATTCTCTGACACTGCTTGGTCAGGAAAGATCGGAAGTATTGCTATTCGATCTGGCATAAGCGATCGGCAGGTTTTTGACCTCGTCTTAGCCCCCCTTGGCAAGGGGGGTTGGGGGGATCGACAGCGCCACTTAGCCCCCCTTGGCAAGGGGGGTTGGGGGGGATCGACAGCGCCACTTAGCCCCCCTTGGCAAGGGGGGTTGGGGGGGATCGACTTTTCTAAAAAACCGGGTTTCTAACAAGCTTTCAGCGGAATTTTGAGCGCAAATTCCGCTCCTTTTCCGGGTGAAGAAATACACTGCAACGAACCTTTGTGTCGTGCGGTGATAATCTGATAGCTAATCGATAAACCCATTCCAGTTCCTTTACCAACGGGTTTGGTTGTAAAGAAAGGGTCAAACAATTTTTGCCTGACAGTTTCTGTCATCCCCGCTCCATTATCAGCAATGCGAACGAGCGCCCAATTATCTTTTATTTTCGTGGAAATACGAATTGTTGGTAATTGGTAATTGGTAATTGGTAATTGGTAATTGGTACTTTTTTTCCCATGACTCTCGTTCCCTGGAACCGCCTGGGAATGCCATGACCTATTACCCTCTTCTAAAGCATCAATTGCATTACTCAAAATATTCATAAAAACTTGATTGAGTTGTCGGGCATAACATTCGACTAAGGGGAGATTACCGTATTCTTTAATTATCTCAATCCCAGGACGATGCGGTTGGGCTTTGATCCGATGTTGCAACAGCATCAAAGTGCTATCTAACCCCTCGTGAATATCAACGGCTTTAAGCTCAGATTCATCTATGCGGGAGAAGTTGCGTAGGGAAGCGACAATTTTCTCGATGCGTTCTGCTCCCACTTTCATAGAATAAAATAATTTGGGCAAGTCTTCCATGAGAAAATTAAGCTCGATTGCTTCGGCTTGTTTTTGAATCTGTGGAACAGGATTGGGATAGTATTTTTGGTAAAGTCCGATGAGGGAAAACAGATCGGTAATGTAGTCTTTGGCATGGGTGAGGTTGCCGTAGATAAAGCTAACCGGGTTGTTGATTTCGTGGGCAACTCCGGCGACGATTTGACCTAAACTAGACATTTTTTCGCTTTGCAGCAGTTGGGATTGAGTGCGTTGAAGTTCTTGTAAAGTTTGCTCTAAATCTCGTGCTTTTTGTTTGAGTTGTTGCTCGCTGTTTTGCAGAGCAGCTTCGGCAATTTTGCGATCGCTGATATCGCGAGCAATCCCCTGAAAGCCGATAATATTGCCCTCGGCATCTTTGAAGGGCGAGATATTGCACGTTATCCAATACCAACTGCCATCCTTGCGTTTGGCTCGCAGTTCCAGCCCCGCCTGCTGATCTCCAGTTGCTACAATTCGGTCGAGAAAGGCTTGAGTCGCTGGCAAATCTTCAGAATGCACGATCGGGATAAATGACCGTCCTAGAAGTTCTTCTGCGTCGAATCCCGTAATGTCCTTGACCTTAGGAGAGAGATAAGTGAAAATGCCATCGATTGAGTGTTCGTAAATTAGGTCATTGGCGTTTTCTACTAAATGGCGGAACTTCATCTCGCTTTCGGCTAATGCAGCAAGGGCGGCTTTGCGATCGCTCACATCCCGCGCAATGGCATAAATCAGGCCATCTTGCAGATACGGTGCGGCTTTCCAAGACAGCCACTTGTAAGCACCATCCTTGCAGCGCCAGCGGTTTTCAAAGTTAACCACCATCGCACCCGCGCTAACTTTATCGAATTGCTTGAGGGTTTTTTCTATATCGTCGGGATGGACAAAATTAATAAAAGGTGCGGCTAAGATTTCCGCCGTCGTGTATCCTAATGCGGTTTCAAACGCGGGATTGGCTTGCTTAAAGTAGCCATCCATATCGCAGATACACATCATATCGAGAGAAATATTAAAGAAGCGATCGCGTTCGATTTCAGCAATCTTGCGCTTGGTAATATCGCTCGCGGTTCCAGTTGCGCCTATAACATTTCCCGCTTCGTCGCGCAGCACCATTGCATTAAATGATAGGTGGATCGAGTTACCATTTTTAGCCATGTGGGTCGTCTCGTATTGTAAGAAAGATTCCCCTGCTAAAACGCGCTGATAAGTCTCCAGATCTTTTTGCCATTCTTCGGGTGCGATGAAATCGACGAATGGACGACCGATCATTTCTTCTGGTGAGTAGCCGTAAATCTGTCTAACTGCTGCGTTGACAAAGGTATATCGCCCCTGCTTATCGGTTGCCCAAATTAAGTCTTGGGAAGTTTCGACCAAGATGCGATACTTGCGCTCGCTTTCAATTAAGGCGGTTTCAACTTGTTTGCGATCGCTAATATCTTGGACAATACCCTGAAGCCCGACAATATTACCATCAGCATCTTTGATTGCCGAACTGTTGGCAATCATCCAACACCAACTACCATCTTTACGTTGAGCGCGAAATTCAAATCCAGCTTGCTTTTGTCCGGTTTTAATAATGCCTTTGACAAAGTCAATATAAGCCTCGCGATCCTCCGGATGGATAAAGGGTACGAATAATTTTCCCATCATTTCTTCTGGTTTATATCCTAATATCTCGGTGACGTTAGGAGAGATATAGGTGAAGGTTCCATCGGGTGCAAGAGAGTGGATGATATCGTTGGCATTTTCGACAAAGCGGCGGAATTTTGCCTCGCTTTCCGCTAAAGCTGCTTCTGCTTGTTTGCGAAAGGTGATGTCGCGGGATACGCCCACGGTCATAATTACCTCATCTTCCTTGTTGCGGATGGGGGATTTGACCGTACTGAACAGGCGTACTTCGCCGTCGTGGCGCGTCGCGGGTTCGGCAGGAATTTCTAATATTTCTCCGGTTTCAAATACATAGGCATCGTCTTTGATGTATTGGAGAGTATAATCCGGCTCGTTAAATGGGGCATCAACGATATCTTGGAGTTGCTCGTTGGTCATGCCGTAATAATCGCGGAATGCTTTATTAGCCCAGAAGATTTTAGATTTTGGCGCTTTGACCAACACCATATCGGCGATGGAGTCAAGTATTTGTTGATACATTTTCTCGCGCTCGCGCGCCGTGGCTTCGGCGGCGCGTAATTTTTCTTCGGCGCGGGTACGATCGCGAACCTCTTGGCGCAACTTTGTCACCGTTTGCCGTAACTCAGTCGTGGCTTCCTCTATCTTATTTTCTAGTTCCGCAGCGGTTTCTAGAGTTGATTGCTGCTGCAATTGCATTATCAACCCTGCATCCAGGGAGGCGCGAATTTTGCTAACCAAGGTCATGAGTACTTCTTGCCGTTTCAGCCCTTGTTGGCACTTTACCGCTATTTCTAACTCAGCAAAGTGCTGGCTTAAGGTTGTCAACTGTTGGTGCAGCAATTGGTCGGACATAAGTTACTTTTGAGCAAACCCGTGTTTTCACTCTTACCAGTTAATTCCCACCCCGTGCAGATAGGAGTCACTCACTGGGTGTGATGGCTGTCATTGCTAACTGTTTGGGTTTGACCAAAGACAGGTTTTGTGCTAAAATATCGCTCTTTAATAATGCCCAACTCGCGATCAAATGTAACAATTTAGCCAGTAGGGGATGAGTGCATTTGAGCGATCGCTGACCAATAGCTAATTGCTAATTGCTAATTGCTAATTGCTAATTGCTAATTGCTAATGGCTCGTAATATCATCTCCTTAAGCTTTGGTTGTGTATAGTAGGGTCGGGTTTTACGAGAGATATTTGAAGGCTTGCTCCAGGAATAAATAAACCCGCGACCTTAGTGCTTTAACGATGCAACCGAACATGATATAATATAGCATTTTATAACATTAGCCATTAGCCATTAGCCTCGTTCCCACAGCTCCTGCCTGGGAACGCCATTAGCCGCCAGTTTAACAAGCTTTAAGCGGAATTTTAATCTCAAACTCTGTCCCTTTTCCGGGTGAAGAAAAACACTGCAACGACCCTTGATGGCGTGAGGTGATAATCTGATAGCTAATCGATAAACCCATGCCAGTTCCTTGACCAACTGGTTTAGTAGTAAAAAAGGGGTCAAATATTCGCTTTTGGACAGTTTCTGTCATGCCCGACCCATTATCGGCAATGCGAATTACCACCCAATTATTATCTAAGTAGGTACGAATGCGAATTGTGGGTAATTGGGAATCGGGAATTGGTAATTGGTAATTGGTATTTTCTTGTTCATCACCCTCGTTTCCTGGCTCCGCCTGGGAATGCCATGACGTATTACCCTCTAACAAAGCATCAATAGCATTACTCAAAATATTCATAAAGACTTGATTGAGTTGTCCAGCATAACATTCGACTAAAGGTAGGTTACCGTATTCTTTGATTATTTCAATAGCCAGACGGTTAGGTTGAGCTTTCAGCCGATGTGACAAAATCATCAAAGTGCTATCAATACCATCGTGAATGTTAACTGCTTTCATTTCGGCTTCATCCATGCGGGAGAAGTTACGGAGAGACAAAACAATTTTCTGGATGCGGTCTGCCCCGAACTTCATGGATTTGAATAATTTGGGCAAATCATCTAACAAAAATTCTAGCTCTATGGCTTTGCTCCATTCAATAATTTCTGGGTGGGGATTGGCATAGTGTTTCTGGTAAAGTTCGACTAGAGAAATCAGATCTTGGATGTATTCATCGGCATGGGTAAGGTTGCCGTAGATGAAGCTAGTGGGGTTGTTAATTTCGTGAGCAACTCCGGCAACGAGTTGTCCCAAACCAGACATTTTTTCGCTTTGCACCAGTTGAGCTTGCGTGCGTTGAAGTTCTCGCAATGTTTGCTCTAACTCGAAGGCTTGTTGCCTTAACTGTCCTTCCGATTCCCGCAAGGCTGCTTCTGCTTGTTTGCGTTCGGTGATGTCTTCAGTAATTGCTAACAGATATTGGGGGTTACCTTCTGCATCTAAAATCGCTGTTTTCTTGGTGTGTAATATGCGCGATTCTCCGGTTCCGCTTCGGATGGTTTCTTCAGGGATATCCAGAATTTTCTTGCTCTGGAGAACTTCCCGATCAATGCTAGTGAAAAAGTCGGCTTGTTCTTTGGGGAAAAAGTCATAGTCATTTTTGCCCAAGGCTTGTTCGGCAGTTAAACCCAGCACCTCTTCTGCGGCTGGATTCCACAAGACAAACCGTAATTCTTCGGCTTCCTTTGCTACTACCCCAACTGGCAGAGTATTTAAGACGGACTGCAAAAACTTTTGGGTCTGTTGTAATTCTGCTTCTACCTGTTTGCGCTCTCTAATATCGCGGATAATAGTAGAAAGAAACTCAACTTCTCCCGGTTCTGACTTGTGTACCATAATCACCTGAGAAACGGGAATTTCTTGCCCATTGCGATGCAAAAGAACGTTTTCACCCGACCAAGTTCCCTCTTGCAAGGCAATTGACATTGCCTTTTCCGTTGCTTCTATTGCTCTGGGAGCAATTAAACTCATGCAATTAATGGTTGAGATGTCTTCATCCAATTCCAACCCCACCATTTTGCGTCCAGCTTGATTGATGTATGTATGATATCCGTTAGCATCGGCAACGCCAACGAAGTCGGTGGTTGCTTCCAGAATGGCAACGAGTCTTCGCTGTTCTTTTTCGGCAATTTTGCGGAAGCTTCGCGCAGCTTGCTGTTCGCTAATATCGCCCACGATCCCCTGAAAACCAACCACATTGCCATCGGTGTCTTTTATCGGTGAAGTATTAGCTATCATCGAACAGCAACTACCATCTTTCCGTAAGGCGCGAAATTCTAGCCCTGCTTGCTTTTGACCAGTTGCTACAATTCGATCCAAAAAGGCGTAACACCTCGGCAAATCATCCGGATGGATTAAGCGTGCAAACGACTGTCCTAGAAACTCCTGGATGTCATATCCCAAAATATCGGTGAAATTAGGAGCGAGATAAGTGAATAATCCGTCTGTGGTGAAAGAGAAAATCAAATCAGTGGCATTTTCTACAATGCTGCGGAACTTGGCTTCACTGGCGGCTAATGCTGCTTCGGCGGCAATGCGATCGCTAATATCCCGCGCCATACCAATCAAACCGATAATGTTTCCTTCCCCATCGCGCCAAGGACTTTTAGTGGTTAGATACGTCTTTATTTTATCCTTGTAATCTAAAATTTTTTCAATCGTCTCGGACAAGCCTGTATTCATAATTTTCAAGTCATTTTCTCTCATTTTAAGCGCTGTTTTTTTGCCAAATATTTCCGCGTCTTTCTTATTATTCATTTCCTTGATTGATTTGCCAAAAAAATCGGCAAACGCCGAATTTATCATCACGTAGCGTCCCTCAATATCTTTAACAAAAACGACATCGGGGGTGCTTTCAATCACCGATTGCAAGAGGTTATAACTGTGCTGGAGTTCGGCAAGGGCGGCTTTGCGATCGCCTATTTCTCGCAAAACTGCATGAAGTATTTGCCTACCATCTACTGCGATCGCCGTGAGTAAAACTTCTACCCAAAAATCTTCTCCATCCATGCGGCGATGCACCCACTCAAACCGATGACTGCCTTTTTGCAATGCCGTTTCAATCAATTCATTGGCTTTCTCGAATGAACCACGACCATCAGGTTGAGTCAAAGGCGAAATCTCAGACGGATGTAGGGATAATAACTGCTCTTTATTGGCGCAGCGCATCATTTCAACGGCAGCTTGATTGCAGTCTGTAAACACTCCCCCATCAAAAATTAAAATGGCATCGGCTGATTTTTCAAACAGTTGTCTCAGTCTTGCTTCTGCTTTTTCCCGTTCCCGAATTTCTTGCTGTAACCTAGTAACTGTCTGCTGTAATTTGGCAGTGCGTTCAACAACTCTAATTTCTAATTCTTCCTTAGCCTGTTGCAGCGCTAATTCGGCCTGTTTGCGATCAGTAATATCTCTAGCAATGCCGCAGACGGCGTAAGGCTTCCCCTCGCCGTTCAAAAGCGGGAACTTGAGGGAAATGTAGGTGTGTATTCCATCTGCTTGAGGCACCAACTCTTCTAATTCGATTAATTTGCCGCTTGCAAAAACTTGCAGATCTATTTGTCGGAAAGCTTCTGCCGCTTCTGGCGGAAAAATATCGTAATCGGTCTGACCCCGAATCTCTTCGCGGCTGATGTTAAACAAAGTCTCGAACTGCTGATTTATTAATAAATAAGTGCCGTTTGTCTGCCTAAATTCCTTGACAAAAATACAGGCATTTGTATTATCAACGATGCTTTGCAATAGTTGCTGACTGTTATGCAACTCTTGTGGGAGTTTCTGCGATCTAGGGTACATAAACTCAACTCTTTAATTAATCTGTGTTTTTTTGGCATCAGTTGATGCTCTAACTCTCAACCCACTTGACTTAATTGCCTTGGGAAGTAGGAACAGAGTTTTTTTAGACTTACAGAATAGTCTGGCAGCCTAAAAGCGCACTGACTTTTAGTCGTGGGATGAAACGCGACACGGGCAGCAGTTTTCTGTTGTATGGTATAATCCCACCACTCTTACAGGCTGAAAAACCCACTGGACCTGCCCGACAAATATGGCTCAAACAGTGCCACAGGACAGCCTATGGCGATAACTCGTAAAACAGCTAGGCAATACCCAACGGATTGCGACAACCCAAAAAGATTTCGCTGTAAGGCAGGTACGGTAGGGCATACCGAAACTTCTGCTGCAAAGCAGAAAACGCTTGGAGAGCCAACCTTAAGTGGGCATCTAGATAGCAAGTGATATTCTAGTAAGCTCGGTTGGGACATGATGTGTAAGACCTCAAGTATGGGCAACCAGAACGGGGCAATACCAGCTCAAGAATCCCACGACTTTAGCGACGTAAGCAGCGCAGTCATGGGAGTGTCAATTAACTATTAAAGTACCCAGTTCAAGTCCCAAATCAACAATTGCACTGCACTAAAAGTACCTACAGCGCGATCGCCTGATGCTACAAATGAGGCAGATTGGCAAGTAATCTCTTCTCCTCGTTCCCCCATATTCGCTAAATATTGCCATAAACAGGAATAGCAGCGCCTCTCACATCTTTAGCTGCTTCAGACGCTAGGAAACAAATGACTTGCGCTAAAGATTCCGGTTTTACCCACTTAGAAGCATTTTCTTCCCCCATTGCTTGTCGGTTGCTGGGGGTGTCGATGATGGTGGGTAGGACGACGTTGGCGGTGATGTTAGTGTTTTTGGTTTCGTCGGCGATCGCTTGCGTCAATGCTACCACTCCCGCTTTAGACGCGCAGTATGCTGCCATTTGTCCCCCCGGTTGTACGGCACCCCGCGAACCAACGGTGACGATGGGTCCGCAGTCATTTTGTACCATTTTTTTCAGGCTGTGCTGACAAACTAAAAAAGTCGTATTCAGGTTTAAATCCAGCTGTTGTTTCCAATCTGTAAAGCTGTATTCGTGGGTTTTACCGATCGAAAAACCACCCACGAGGTGAATTAGCACATCCACCCGTTCCATGCGGTTAATTAAGTTCTCTACCGAACCTTCATCGGTGAGATTGCTAAGTATAAATTGAATCCTGTCAAAATCCTTCGGCGTTAGAATCCCCTTGAGGAAAATTGAGATCAGGAATGGTTACCGATGTTGCACCTTGGGCGAGAACTGTTGGCGTCACGCCCAACCCCAGTCCGCCAGTACCGCCGGTGACTAATACATGCTTGTCTTTCATGGTTGTTTAATCCTGTCACATCCCATTTTCAACATACCGCGACATAGGATAGTACAGCGGATTGCTTGCCTCGTCTTGGTACAGCATTTTCGCTTCCTGTGCCAGCAGCATTAATGCTGCTGGCACACGAAGGTGTACCATCAACGGCTGCAATCCGCTGTAAAATTCAACAGGATAGCTGATGGAGTTTCTCATGTCTGAACAGTTTTCTGCCGCTGTGAGCGAACGCATTTGCTCCCACATGAATGACGACCACGCCGACGCGGTATTACTTTATGCCAAAGCATTCAGTAATTTAACAGATGCCACCGCCGCCCAGATGTTATCCATCGACTCAGAAGGCATGGATTTGAACGCGCAGGTGAACGGTGCTGCTGTACCCGTCCGCATCCAATTTGACCATGTATTAAAAGATGCCGAAGATGCTCACCATACACTGATTGATATGGTAAAGCAAGCCAGAATTAAGGCTAAATAAAATAGCCCGCACTACATAGAAACCCGGTTTCTTAGAGAAACCGGGTTTCTTTTGCTCACGCTCTCCTTCTCGGTAGATACACCGCTACCTTTGTCAGACTTCTGTCCCCTTTTATGAAGATAGTGTGAAGCGGCTCCGTATACTCACTGAGAGACAAGCTATAAATATAGTTTATTGATGAAACTGCCGGTGTTGCACCTCGATGCCAGTTTCTACAACCTCGATACCCCGGACAGCCCCATTGTGCTACGGTTTGCGAGATTACGCGCCATCTCTTGCCTACTGCCTAGCCGTTTCTGCGTAGCATACAGTGCCTTTGTTGATTTCGGCATGAAAAAGTTGTAGCACATGGGGCAAACAATGACGGCACTTAAAAGTGCCTACGGCTTCCTGCCACCCCGCGCATGTAGTGGGTTTCCGCCTTCAATTTTTGTGAAGTTCGCCCAAAGCGGGCGATCCTGCCGAAGTCTTTGTTCTTTTTGAACGGCGATTTACTGGAATTAATTTAGCAAAAACTAATATGATCAATGTCAACTGCGAAGAAACACCTCCACCACAAGAACCGACAAAAGTGCCCGTTCCTTCTGCCACGCTAGGTTTACTAACCCTGGGCACTTCTTCGCGCTCTTTGGGCACTTCTTCGCCAACAAAAGCAGCACAAACCAACACAGAAGCCGAAAGCCAACTAATGTAGCCACAAAATTAATCAGCGATCGCATCTGTGCCTCCATTCCTTAAGGTAAAGCGATCGCGTCTATAAATCTATCGTATGATTAACCTGAAGCAAAAATTAGGAAAAACATCAGGGTAAGGAGAAAAGTAACTTTTCTCTGGTGAACTCTATTTAGTCAACCAGACTGCCGCAAACACTGCCACGATTGCTTTAGAGAGTTTGTTACCTTTTGTTTACAATTAATTATTATTTACAAACATAAGTGTTAAGAATAAACAGATGTTTAAATATTCTGTGAAGATGGGATAGATAGGATTTTTTTGTGTAAATTAATAGGAGAACTTAAAACTTGTTTTGTGGAGGATAAAAAATAATGAAAATCAAATTTATATTTTATGCGTTGGCAATAGGTCTGGGAGCTATGGCTTCTCCATCAGCCTTAGCACAACGAGTTGTTGACTTTGAAGACTTAACTTTACCGCCACAATCTTTCTACAACGGTTCTGATGGTGGTGGTGGGTTTACAAGTAGAGGGGCTTTTTTCAACAACAGCTACAACCCAAAATTTGACAGTTGGTTTGGTTGGTCTTATTCCAACACAACTGATACAACGACGCCAGGATTTACCAATCAATACAGTGCCTATACTGGAGGAGGCTTTGCTGGTTCGAGCAACTACGGGGTCGGTTATGTGAATTTTCCTGGTACAACTTTCCCTGGTAGTAGCTACATCGATTTACCATCTGGCTTTAGTGTCGAGTCAGCTCGAATTACTAATACGACTTATGCCGTATTATCAATGCTTAATGGAGATCAATTCGCCAAGAAGTTTGGTGGAGTCAGTGGTAACGATCCAGACTTTTTCCTGTTGACCATCACAGGTCTTGATCAAAAAAATGCAACAGTCGGTAGCGTTGACTTCTATTTAGCGGACTATCGTTTTGAAGACAATTCAAAGGACTATATCGTCGATACATGGGAACTGGTTGACTTATCTAGTTTGAAAAAAGCCAGTAGGCTATCTTTCGCAGTGACCTCATCAGATATTGGTCCATTCGGCTTGAATACACCAGCATATGTGGCTATTGACAACATTACCCTGGAACAGTCGGATGCAGCCAGAGTTCCTGAACCAACTTCCGCACTGAATCTATTAGCTTTTGGTACTTTAGGCGCTCTTTGGGCACTTCTTCGCCAGCAAAAGCATCACAAATCAACAGAGAAGCAGAAAGCCAACTAACACAGCAACAAACTATCCTGCGCGATCGCATCCACCGTCGAGTCCTTAAGGTCAAGCGATCGCTTCAAACTAATTTCTAGCTGCTTCAATTATCCAACTCTCTGAGTTCGATACTTTCTAGCAGCATTTGTTTATTAATCGCCAACTCAGAACTATTAACCTCACCAATAAGGGTATCGCTACTGAGAGTTTGACGCACCTGCTTGAGAGCATTACGCTGTGCTGAACGCTGTTCCTGTTTGCACCAAAGGGATATGGCACTCGATAAATCTTCAATTTGATCCGGTAATGGTGCAATTAACCCAGCCAACTCAGCTAAGTCTTCAGCAGAAAATAGCGATCGCTGATTCTTTAATAACTCGATAAAAGCGGTAATATTCTGTTGGTAAAACAGCTCTGCTACTGGTTGAACGAGTTCCAGAGGTAAATCTAAGGCTTCTGGGATCGCCTGCAAACTCAAACCCAACTCTAGCAGTCTCGGTATAGTTTCTAACTTACCTTGCTGCTTACCTTCTTCCTTGGCTTCCTGATAAACTTTCGTTTGTTTGAGTTCAGCTAAACCTAACATAATTTCAATCTCCTTACGGCTCTTTTGCGGTAATTTGTAAATTATTATTGTCTCAATTAGATCGATTAGGTCACGTCTTATCCCTTCATCTGTTAGATGTTCCCTAGCTTCCTCAATTAACCATCTTGCCAGTTGGGGGTGCTGTCTCTTCAGACTCTATCACCAGCTTAACAACTCCCACCCCCAAAGAACTTTCGGCAGCTTCCCCTAACTCATCCAAGTAAATACGTTTGACGCGGTTGAGGTTAAGCAATTCGCCAAACTGAAGAGTTTGCAGCCTTTCCACAGTGCGACTGGGATAAATTACCACCACTTGCCAGGGATAGGGTGGCTGATATTGTCGTAAAAATAGAAACAGTTCCCCAAATAAGCGGTAGTATAAATTTTCATCCGGTTGAAACTGCACTTCTACGACATAAAAGGGTTTTTTTAGGTCGTTAGTGCTGGGTAAGAATAAACCATCAAGGCGGAAGGATAGTTGTTTGATTTCTCTGGAAGTAAACTCATAAAAATTGGCTTCTCCAGGCGGACGTTCAATTAGTTCAAAGAAGATACTAGGAAATGCCTGAAACAAGTTATAGAAGATGGTGTCAGTTTTCAAGGATTTTCACCACTAAAGGGCTACTCCACTCACCAAAAGTTATTGACAATATATCACTTATATGAATAGGCACTAGAAGCAGTTCAACTAGCTTTTGCTTGCTCGTTGGAAGACTTAGCAGCAGCAGCGAGTCGTTCCAATATCGCTCGACCAAGCACTGCCACGTCACCGATCGGCATACACTGAATTTTCTTGAGCATATCATTCAAATCCACAGGTTCTGGCAGCCGCTTCCCTTCGAGGTAACAAAGAAGCTCTTCCATCGTGAACCCTGCCCTAACTGCAATTTGAGCCAAATTCTCTGTATCTGGGATAGTCTGCCCCTTTTCCCACAGTTGCACCGCAGTCGCAGACACTCCCAAAAGCTTACCAAACGCTCGCTGGCTCATCTCGCCACCCGCCCGTTTGACAATTTCGATTAGCTTCTCTTTTCCTTGTGAGTTCACAGTACTTTTCTAGTTCACGCTCCCAAAGACTCAGCCGCCTCAGTAAATCTATCCGCCACAGCTCGACTAATCATCGCTACCTGAGACAGAGGCATGACTTTAATTTTATTAATAATTTGATTGATCTCAGAAGGTTCAGACAGGGGTTTACCCTCCAAAAAGCCAAGTAGTTCTTCTAAGGTATAACCGGATCTCGCAGCTATTTTCGCCAAATTTTCGGTATCGGGAACTGTATCGCCCCTTTCCCAAAGCTGAACTGCTGTAGCAGAAACTCCCAACAGCTTGCCAAAAGCTCGCTGACTCATCGCACCACGAGCCTTTTTTACGATCGCAATCAGTTTATCTGCTAGATAAAATCTAGACAAAACTAGACATTACTTGACGTTTCATCAGGAGCATGGGAGGGGTTATCCCTTAACGTCCAGGCACGGCTTAGCCCTCCGTGCATATTTCTCTAAATTTTTAGATGCATTTAAGTCTCGGTCAATACTTAGCTGACAATTATGGCAAACATAAACACGTTGAGCCAAACTAATGTCTTGAACCTCTCCACAACTTGAACAAGTTTTACTAGATGGGTAAAATCTATCAACTATGATGAGAGTTCCACCGTATCTAATAACTTTATATTCAACCTGTCTCCGAAATTCTGAGAAATTAGCATCCCTGAGGGCACCAGCTAACCGATGATTTTTTAACATTCCAGAGGTATTCAAGTCTTCTAAAGCAACTACTGCGTGGTTTTTGCAGATATATGTGGTTGCTTTATGCGTTGCATCAGTACGAATATTAGCAATTTTTCTATGCAGTTTAGCTATCCTCAGTTTTTGTTTTTTATAGCGATTACTCCCTTTAACTTTTCTAGCAATTTGACGTTGCAATCTCTTTAAAAGCGCTTGGCCTCTTTTTAAGGCTTTGGGATTGACAAAAACTACTCCTGTTGATAAATTAGCTAAATTTTTTATTCCTAAATCTACCCCGACATAATCAGATTTTTTAGAGGTGATTTCTGGGTAGATTTCATAAGCGCAAGCAATATACCAATCGCCCGCTGTTTGGGATATAGTAACCTTGGTTGTTGTGGTGTGAGGTAAAGATTCATAAGTTGACACCCATCCAATCGTTGGTAATTTAATTCGGTTTCCGCCTATGGCAATTGGTTTTCCCCCGGCATTGATTGTAAAACTCTCATGACAGCCTTTCCTTTTAAATTTGGGAAATTCTGCTCGCCGAGCAAAAAAGTTTTTAAAGGCTTTCCCTAAATTCTCAAACGCAAATTCAGTAATTTTTTGACAGATACCTTTTTCTTTAATCCAAGGAAAAAGCGGCTTAACTTCATTATTAAAGAATTTCTTTAGCAGGTAATGATTTGGCTGAAGTCCCGATTGGTATAAAGCTTGCCAAGTTGCTAGCCCCCAGTTATAAGTAAACCGAGATATTCCCGCATGTTTTGCCATCAAAACTTTTTGGGATTCGGTCAATTTCAGCTTGGTTTTAATGGCGGTTAACAACAGAGAAAAATGTCCTTTAAACAAAGCTTAAATCTTAATCGAATACCAGCCGTGTTGCCGAGCGTCATAACCAATTATAACCATCACCAGCCGTGGCGATATCCAGCGCTAATAGTTAAATATTATTACAGCGAGATGTAGTACTTTTTCAGAAAATGTCTAAGTTTTTGCGTTCCTAGTAATCACTCTCCCTTCAATATTCAACACTGGATTGGCTATTCCACTCACCAACAGTTATTGACAATATATCACTTATATGAATACGCTCTACGATCGGTTCAACTAGCTTTTGCTTGCTCGTTGGAAGACTTAGCAGCAGCAGCGAGTCGCTCCAAAATAGCTTGACCAAGCACTGCCACGTCACTAATAGGCATACATTGAATTTTTTTCAGCATTTCATTCAAATCCACAGGTTCTGGCAGTGGCTTCCCTTCCAGGTAACAAAGTAGCTCTTCCATCGTGAAGCCTGCTCTAACTGCAATTTGAGCCAAATTCTCTGTATCTGGGATAGTTTGCCCCTTTTCCCACAGTTGCACCGCAGTCGCAGAGACTCCCAAAAGCTTACCAAACGCCCGCTGACTCATCTCGCCACGCGCCCGTTTTACAACCTCGATTAGCTTCTCTTTTCCTTCTGCGTTCACAGTAATTTTCTAGTTCACCCTCCCAAAGATTCAGCTTCCTCAGAAAATCTATCCGCCACCGCTCTACTAATCATCGCCACCTGAGACAGGGGCATGACTTTAATTTTATTGAGAATTTGATTAATTTCAGAGGGTTCTGACAGGGGTTTACCCTCCAAAAAACCAAGTAGTTCTTCTAATGTATAACCCGATCTCGCAGCTATTTTCGCCAAATTTTCGGTGTCGGGAACTGTATCGCCCCTTTCCCAAAGCTGAACTGCTGTAGCAGAAACTCCCAACAGCTTGCCAAAGGCTCGTTGACTCATCGCACCACGAGCCTTTTTTACGATCGCAATCAGTTTATCCCTAGCTTCGATATTCAACACTGGAGGGCTACCCCACCGCCTCTACAAGTCAACTGGTCAATTCTTACATTATTATTATTTATCCTTTTAAAGGATAACTTGCCACTTGCGCTAACAAGCCTTTTTAGTATATAATTACATTTATAAATAACAATTTAGTCATCCCGACCGGATTGAGCCTACGACGGCATTTAAGGGATCGGGTTGCGGTGTTATTCAAATTTAGAGCGATCGCTCACAGATGAGGATACCATGAAAAGGCGCAAAACTCGCAAAACTCGCCAAACGGGACAAAGCCTGACAGCTGCTGGGAAAATCCACCCCGAAAAGTGGAACATCTCGCCACAAGAAGCAGCCTTTGCCCTCAAAGCGCTGGGTATCGCCGTCAAACAAGTGAGAAAAGTCCGCTGTCTCCCGCATCAGGTTTGCGTCTCCTACTGGAACGAACAAGACAAAGCGTGCAGTTCGTTTTTCAGCTACCGAGCCTTTCCCACTTGGCAGCAAGCAGTAGAGCAACTAATTGCCACCACTCAAACTATCCCACAATTCGAGTATTTGGCACAGATAGTTGAATACGACCTAGTACAGTTTCCTTACCCGGTAGAAATGGCAGACGCCATCTGGGATGCCCTCAAAAACCGCCAATCCCAACTTTTAGTCGCCAAACGAGAAGCCGAAATAGAACAAAGCCTAGCCGCAAAACCCGCCCTTTCTTTGGCAAGTTCGCGCTAAAGTCTTGACAAAATATTATTCCTCAGTTAAACCCAATCTAGCTCGCGCTTCTGCTGCTGAAACAGTTTTTGTTTGCTGCCCACGCTCATCAAGAAACGCCATAAATTCCCGATTTTGGCGGGTTAACTCAATTTCTCGATCGAAGTCATTAATCTCAGCCAGGATAAATTCTAGACCATCAGGAGTTCGCAGAATTAGATTTTGATGTCTAGCTTCTGTCAGCACGGTAGCTAAAGATACTGAATCCAACGAAACATCAATAACCTTCATAGGTTAAACTCCTTTCCCCGAACATAAAGTTTGTTGTGTTCTTTAAAGCCCACAACCTCAATTTTAACTACTCTGACGATTTCAGGACTTTCTTCACTGATAACATCATAGAACACCCGGTACCTACCAATCCGCAATTCCCACTCGGCAACCTGATTCGGACGAAGGCGCTTGCGGTTGTTTGTTGCAACGGTTGGCTCGTAAGTAAGCTGTAGATCGATTTCATCAACAATTAGCCGCCGTTCAGCCTTGCGAAAATACTCCAAATCAATCAGCGCTTCGTCCGTATATTCGATGTCATACATTTCATCATACCAATAGCGATCGGCGCATTGATCCGCTAATTTTTTGGAACGACCTATATAAATAATCTCACCCGCTTGCCCAAAGGCAAAGTATATAGCGGGTGAGCTAGGTAAATTATGTTTTTCTGTGAGAGGAAGAGAAGGTAAAGTTAAAGAATTAACATGCAAAAATTCTGGCATTTCAATTACCTTTGACTCTTCCTCTGTAATTTTCACTCAATCAATTGCATTAAGACCCAGAAGCCGCCAGTTCAGCCAAGCGTTCCTGCTGGTCTTGGCTAATGCAGGCTTGAATCACAGGCTCCAAGTCACCTTCCAACACCGTACTTAGGGTGTAATTCTGATTCAAGCGATGGTCAGTAGCGCGATTATCTTTGTAATTGTAAGTGCGGATTTTTTCCGAACGGGAACCCGTACCGACTTGCATCAGTCGCATCGACCTGACTGCTTCTTGTTGTTCGCGCAGCTTCATTTCATAAAGCTTCGCTCGCAAAATCTGCATCGCCCGTTCTTTGTTTTGCAGCTGACTTCGCTCTTCCGTACAGAAAATGCGAATACCCGTCGGTTTGTGGAACAAGTCAGCCGCCGTTTCCACCTTGTTGACGTTTTGTCCGCCAGCACCGCCGGAACGAGCAGTTTTCATTTCAATATCCTTCGGGTCGATATGCACTTCCACCTCATCGACTTCCGGCATGATCGCCACGGTAGCCGTTGAAGTGTGAACCCGTCCGCCCGCTTCAGTTACAGGAACCCGCTGCACGCGGTGAACCCCAGCTTCAAATTTCAGCTTGCTGTAAACTTGGTCGCCCTGAATTTCCAACACGGCTTCTTTAAAGCCGCCCATCTCAGCTAGCGACTCGCTCATCAGTTTTACTTTCCAGCCTTGAGTTTCGGCGTAGCGCGAGTACATCCGCAGTAAGTCACCCGCCCAGATACTCGCTTCATCACCACCCGTCCCGGCTCGAATTTCCAACATGATGTTTTTATCATCATTGGGATCGCGGGGCAGAAGTAAGATCTTGAGGCGATTTTCTAAATGCTCTATTTTTTCCTCTAATTCTTTGACTTCCAAAGATGCCATTTCCTGCAACTCTGGGTCGCCACTTGCTTCTTTGAGGATTTGTTTAGCTCCTACCAGATCTTCGGTGGCTTTTTTCCAATCTTCATAAGTATTAACCACTTCTTCCAAGGAGGAGCGCGCCTTGGCTACTTTTTGATACTCTTGAGGATCGGAAGCAATATCTGGATCGGCTAATTTGCGGTTGAGTTCGTTAAAAGTTAGCTCAACGGATTTAAGTTTGTCTAGCAGGTAAGTTTCAGCCATAGTCAGTTGTCAGTTGTCAGTTGTCGTTGATTAAACAAGCTCGAAAAATAAGTTAAGCGTCGGTTGTCAGTAGAAGACTACGGACAACGGACTACAGACAAATGACTATCCCGCTACCGTTTCTTTTTGCCGCCAGTACCACCAGCTGGAGATTGGTCGCCACCTTCCAACATGCCGTACTTACGCAGGAAGCGCTCAACGCGACCTTCGGTGTCGATGATTTTTTGGGTGCCGGTGAAGAAGGGATGGTTACCCGACCACACGTCTACGTGGAGTTCTGGCTGGGTGGAACCAACGGTCATCACAACTTGACCGTTGCAGTAAACTTTGGCTTCCGGGTACCACTTAGGGTGAATATCAGGTTTTGGCATTTTGTTCGCTCCTCGACAAATTTCTCTGGTTGGTCATTGGTAATTGGTAATTGGTAATTTCAGATTTTAGATTTCAGATTTTAGATTTTAAGAAAGCTCTCCAGCTTAAATCTGCAATCTGCAATCTCCCATCTGAAATCACCTTAAACCTGCGGGAGTATGCAAACCCCCATCTTTTAAGTGGGGATGAAATACTTAACGAGCCATTTTAATTGCTGTACCCGGCGCGGATTATAGGGGTATGGTTGCCCCTCGGTGGGGATATGGTTGTCCCCGAAACGCCCATTGCTGGGGTAAAGTTAGCCAAGGCCATTGTTATCGGTCGGTACTATCTCAGTCGCACTGTCTTACCCCGAGTAAAACTGTTTAACGACCGAGTTCTAGAGCTACAAACTGGCTACGCATTTGTAGGTAGGAACTTGAACGCTTACTGATAACTTCGTTTCCCCATTGTCGGGACTATGGCTGGTCAGCTACCTAAAAAGATGAGGCAGTGAGCCGCCGTCTCTTTAGAGCGGGGTGCTGACTCCTATACCATATTTTAACGCTTAGAGTACTGAGGTGCTTTGCGAGCTTTATGCAAGCCGTATTTCTTGCGCTCTTTCGCCCGTGGGTCGCGGGTGAGATAGCCTTCGGTTTTGAGCGGCTTGCGGTTGTCTGGGTCTAATTGACACAAAGCTCTAGCCACGCCTAAGCGAATGGCATCTGCCTGACCTGAGACGCCGCCACCGTGGGCGTTGACGAGGACATCGTATTCATTTTCCAGTCCCAAGGTTTCCAAAGGGGCTTTGGCGAGGGACAGAAAGGCGGTGTTGAACTGGAGGTATAGATCCCCTGGTTTTCCGTTGACTGTCATTTGACCGCTACCGGGCACTAGGCGCACGCGGGCTACGGCTGATTTGCGACGCCC
The DNA here is from genome assembly GCF_041929235.1 of Microseira sp. BLCC-F43. Taxonomy (NCBI): domain Bacteria; kingdom Bacillati; phylum Cyanobacteriota; class Cyanophyceae; order Aerosakkonematales; family Aerosakkonemataceae; genus Microseira; species Microseira sp. BLCC-F43. The sequence goes on along the minus strand of NZ_JBHFNP010000031.1, from coordinate 28,066 downwards.
GGTGCCCCAGTACATGACGCGATCGCTTGCTTCTGTTGCTTGCATTATTCTTCTCCTGGAATGGTGTTAATTTTCAATGCTTGGGGTTTTTGAGCCGCGTGGGGATGGTCTGGCCCAGCGTATACTTTCAGCTTGGTAAACAAGCTGCGACCGAGGGAATTTTTTGGCAGCATCCCGCGCACGGCGTGTTCGACTATCCGTTCTGGTATGCGTGCTTGTAATTGAGCAAAAGTCTCGGTTTTCATACCCCCTGGTCTTTGGGAAGTGCGCCAATAAATTTTTTGGGAACGTTTTTTCCCAGTGACCATTACTTTCTCGGCGTTAACGACGATCACGAAATCCCCCGTATCCATATGGGGGGTATAAGTCGGCTTGTTTTTCCCCCGCAAGATCGCGGCAATTTCGCTAGCCAGACGCCCCAATCTTTGATTGGCAGCATCTACAACGTACCACTGTTGCTCGAGGGTATCTTTATTAGGAAGGTAGGTTTTGTTCATCTTTTTCTCGTGATAGCGATCGCTAATTGGTAATTGGTAATTGGTCAAAAACTTTATATTTTACCATTACCCTCGTTCCCACGGCAGAGCCTGGGAACGCCATTACCGATTAGCAAAAAACAAATTTGGGCTGGTTGTCAAACCAGATTTCTTTTGCCAATGGAAATTCCGGATAGCCGACCCGCAACAGACACAAGCCTTGTGGTGGAGCTGCATACTTGACTTCAGATCGCTTTTGGTGTACCCAGAGCGAGGTAAAATTTGCTTCTGAGCGATCGCCTCGACCCACCTGAACTAGCAACCCCACGAGTAGTCGCACCATGCCATACAAAAATCCATCGGCTTGAATTTCGATGTGAATCAATGGCCCTTTCCGGTAGCACACTACTTCCTGCACCTCGACTTTAGAATGAGATCGACCAGAATTTGCGCGATGAAAGGCAGCCAAATCGTGGTGACCGATTAGTGGGTTAAGCGCCGCTTGCATCAGCGATTCGTCGAGCGGGGCATAATAATAATGCCAAGCCAAGGGTCGGAGGAACAAGTTCGGTTGCGCGTCTGTATAGATCGTATAGCGATAGCGCCGCCAGCTGGCACTAAAGCGGGCGTGCCAGTGAGAATCTACGGCAGCAGATGCCAGAATTAATATATCTTTCGGCAGTTGAGTATTGAGAACTGCCGCCCACTTGTCGGCAGGGATGGAACTGCTGTGGTCAAAATGAGCCACTTGGGCGGCGGCGTGAACTCCGGCATCGGTTCGACCGGCGCCGTGCAGCGTCACGGGATGATTGAGAATACCAGAAAGTACGTTTTCGATTTCCTCTTGTACCGTGCGATCGCTCTTTTGCCGTTGCCACCCATGAAAATGTGTGCCCAGGTATTGAATTACCAGGGCGACTCGCTGCTTGCCTGTGATCTGCTGTCCGTTGTCCATTTTGTTGCCGATTGGTAATTGGTAAAAAGGCGATCGCGTAATTTCCATTACTGATTCCATTACCCTCGTTCCCACGGCAGAGCCTGGGAACGCCATTACCCATTACCAATTACCTCAAACCAGTTCAATAATTGCCATTTCGGCATTATCGCCCCGGCGAGGGACGGTTCGCAGGATGCGGGTATAGCCACCAGCGCGATTGCCATAGCGAGCTTTTGCTCCACTTGGTCCTTCATCAAACAGCGCGTGGACGAGATCTTTATCGTAGATATAGCCCAACGCTTGTCTGCGCGCTGCCAAAGAGCCATCCTTGGCTAAACCGATCATTTTTTCAGCCTCAGACCTAACTGCCTTAGCTCTTACTTTTGTGGTTTCGATCCTACCGTGACGCAGCAGTTGGGTTGTCAGCGCTCTTAAGAGCGCCCGACGCTGATCTGCTGGCTTACCAAGTTGAGGAACGCGACGACCGTGACGCATAGTGATTGTTAGCTAGTAATTGGTAATCGGTGATTGGTAATGGGTAATGGGTAATTGGTCATTGGTTTTCTTTGCCATTACCAATTACCCATTAGCAATTAGCCATTAGGTTTTGCTGCTTTTTCCTGCGGCAAGGTAATTCCTAAGTGTCGCTGTAGGGCTTCACTCACTTCTTCTGCCGACTTTTGACCAAAGTTTTTGATTTCCAGTAAGTCTTCGTAGGTGTAGCCCAGCAAATCTGCTACTGTGTTAATCTGAGCCCGTTTCAGGCAGTTATAAGCCCGCACCGAGAGTTGCAATTCCTCAATCGGAATTTGAGGCTCTACATCACCGGAATCATCTATTTCTGGAGGGATGGTCTTGATGTCTTTGAGTGGGTTGAACAGATCTACCAAGATATTCGCTGCCTGGGAGAGTGCTTCTTCGGGTGACATGCTGCCATTTGTCCAGATTTCCATCAGCAGACGGTCTTTTTCCCGATCGCCATCGCCGCGAATTTCTTCAACGCTGTAGTTGACTTTCCGCACTGGCATAAAAACCGCGTCGATCTGGAGAAAGTCCAAGGCTGTGGCTTCGTCGTGACCCCGATCTACGGAGCGATATCCCTTCCCGGTTTCTAGCCGGAATTCCATTTCCAGTTTGCCTCCTTGTGCCAAGGTGGCGACGTACTGCGCCGGATCGACCACCTGTACCTCAGAAGACATGTTAAACTGCCCCGCCATAACGATTACAGGGCCGTTGTTTGCCGTGACTTCTAACCGACCAATCTGGGGTTGGGAGGTATAGCTTTTGAAAACTACTTCTTTCATGTTGAGCAGGATTTCCAGCACATCCTCCCGCACTCCCGGAATTGTGGCAAATTCGTGATTCACACCGGCAATGCGAACCGCCGTGACTGCACATCCTTCCAGGTTAGATAGCAGCACCCGCCTCAAAGCGTTGCCAACGGTTGTCCCTTGACCTCTTTCTAGCGGCTCGATTACAAATTTGCTGTATTGACCTCGATTTTTCTCAGTGCTAGACTCGACACATTCAATTTGAAATTGCGCCACAGAGCGATCCCCCTACCCTTTGTGGATTTTGGATTTTGGATGAAAGGATTTTAGATTCATCGGGTTGCACCCCCTTGCGGATGAAACGATTTTGGATTCAAGAAATAACCCCAAGGTTGCTTTGGTTTTTTGTTTTTTGTCCGGTTAACTTCAATCCAAAATCTAAAACCTAAAATCTAAAATCTTCTAAACGCGACGCCGCTTAGGTGGGCGACAGCCGTTGTGGGGAATGGGAGTAATGTCCCGAATTAGAGTAATTTCCAATCCAGTACCCTGAAGCGCTCGAATCGCGGTTTCGCGGCCTGCTCCCGGCCCGCTGACCATTACTTCTATCTGCCGCATTCCGGAGTCCATCGCTCGGCGAGCTGCTCCTTCGGCTGCGGTTTGCGCTGCAAAGGGCGTTCCCTTCTTGGCACCCTTGAAGCCGCTAGACCCGGCAGAAGCCCAGGAGATTACATCCCCATTTTGATCGGAAATTGTGACTATGGTGTTGTTGAAGGTTGATTGGATGTAGGCTATCCCGTTGGGTACGTTCCGCTTTTGCTTCTTGGCACCAGTTTTTTTGGTTACTTGTCGCGCCATATCGGTTTATGTGCTTCGGTTTTAACTTGGTTGCTAGTTGTAGTCTGTTCCGCCCAACCTTATTCCAGGCGAAAATCTTACGGTTATTTCTTAGCTGCTGGCTTTTTCTTGCCTGCAACGGTTTGCCTTCTACCCCGACGGGTTCTGGCGTTGGTACGGGTTCTTTGACCTCGAACGGGTAAGCCCAAGCGATGACGCCGTCCCCGGTAAGTGCCGATGTCGATCAGGCGCTTGATATTCATCGCTTCCCAACGTCTCAAGTCGCCTTCAACTTGATAGTCGTTTTCTACGGTCGTTCTCAAAGCAGCGACTTCGGCATCTGATAGATCCTTGACGCGGGTGTCTGGATTTATGCCCGTTGTCGCTAAAATTTCTTTAGACCGGGATAGCCCAATTCCGTAAATGTATGTCAGACCTATTTCGACGCGCTTATCGCGCGGAAGGTCTACACCGGCAATCCTTGCCACGCTTTTTTCTCCCTTATTTTGCCTTTGTTTCTATTTACACTCCCCGCGCCTATTGCTACGGGGATTATTAAGACCTCACAGCCTTAATATCCTTATTTCTAAGGTTCCTGTTGCTCTCACCACTGTTGCCACAACGGCGTGGTGATATGTCCTGACATTGTTTTGGGCGTTCGTGGATTCCCCACGTACCATTTCTCATGCTAGAAAATAGCTGAATTTACGCGGGTATACAACAGTACATTACAGTACAGTTACTCGACCTTCTACCCTTGGCGTTGCTTGTGCTTTGGGTTAGAACAGATCACCATCACTCGACCGCGCCGCCGAATTACGCGGCATTTTTCACAAATTTTCTTGACAGATGCTCGAACTTTCATGCCTACTGGGCTGCGCTACAAACTAAACATTATATCATTTTTAGTTTTTTTTGTAAGCTAAAAAGGTAGCACGAATCGGAAGTTTATGTCTTCTTTAGAAATGTTTCGTGCGGGCTTATTTCTTACGCAGGCGGTAAGTAATTCTGCCTTTGCTCAGGTCGTAGGGGGTCAGCTCGACTTTGACGCGATCGCCCGGTAATATTTTGATGTAATTCCGCCGGATCTTGCCGGAAATATGGGCTAAGACGTTGAAGCCGTTATCCAGGTCTACGCGAAACATGGCATTCGGTAGGGATTCTGTTACCGTGCCTTCCATTTCAATCAAATCTTGTTTAGACAATGTATTTTTTCCTCAACTCGGTGGGTCGTGCTTGCCAGGGTTATTGGTTTTTCACCCCAGCCTGTTAAAAGGCATCTGAATCAAAGCTCAGACACCCTTAACAGATTTTATCAAATTGTGCGACAAAAAGGGTGAAACGGCTCTTGACTTTTACCCGATTTCAACCATCGGATGGAATTATTTTGCAATCGGGGCAAGGATAATCCACCGGGCAAGTTGAGTTTATAGATCGATGGCGTCTTTGAGTTGTTCGGTGACTTCCGACATTGAGCGATCGCCATTGACAGCGGTAAGCTTCATTCGCTGGCGATAAAAATCGATCAGGGGTTCGGTTTGTTCGCGATAGACTTCTAGACGACGGCGAATCACTTCTTCGGTATCATCGGCACGGCCTTCTTTTTTGGCGCGTCCCAACAGGCGGGCGATCAAAACTTCATCTGGCACTTCCAGACTGAGGACGCGATCGCATTCTTGATGCATATCCAACAGCAAAGCTTCCAAAAAACCCGCTTGAGTACAATTCCGAGGAAAGCCATCGAGTATCCAACCTTGGGCGGCATCGCTTTGAGACAGGCGATCGCGCATCATATCTAAAATCAAGCTATCCGGAACCAACTCGCCTTTTTCCTGGTACGACTTGGCTTTTTGACCCAAAGGCGTGCCTTTTGCTACCTCATTGCGTAAAATATCCCCGGTCGAAATATGAGGAATTTGGCAAATTTCGGCTAAAATCTTGGCTTGAGTTCCTTTTCCTGCTCCTGGCGGCCCCAAAAAAATCAATCGCGTCACTCTTGTTTCACCATTCCTTCGTATCGCTGGGAAATCACGTATGTTTGAATTTGTTTTGCTGTATCAATGGCCACACCAACTAAAATCAATAGAGAAGTTGCCCCTATCCCTTGAAAGGTTCTGATATTAGTGGCGCTTTCAACAGCAGTAGGTATGATAGCCACTGCTCCCAAAAAGATTGCTCCCAAGAAGGTCAAGCGATTCAACACCCGCTCTACATACTCGCTGGTGGTGCGACCGGGACGAATACCGGGAATGCTAGAACCCATCTTTTTCAGATTTTGTGCCAAATCTACCGGGTTAACGATCAAAGAGGCGTAGAAATAACTGAAAAAGACGATAAACAGCAGATAAAACGCGACGTGAACAGCAGTTCCCGGAGCCAATAAATTGGCAATTTGAATCACAGTTGGATTGGGAAATACCTGAGCCAGAGACGTGGGAATAATCAAGACAGCCGAAGCAAAAATAATCGGCATTACGCCGCCTTGATTTAACCGCAAAGGTAAATAGCTATTTTTTTCCAGAAAAACCTTCCGTCCCACCTGCCGACGTGCCGAAATAATCGGGATGCGGCGAGCGCCTTCTTGGACGAAAACGATGCCAACAATTGTCACCAGGAACACGACCAGCAGGATGATGATTTTACCCACCTGTTCCCTGCCACCACTTTCAGCCAACTTGATCGTGTCGCCCAAAGATTTAGGTAAAGCCGACACAATGTTGAGGAAAATCAACAACGATGCTCCGTTACCGACACCCCGTTCGGTAATCAATTCCGACACCCACATCACAAACATCGACCCTGCCGTCAGCGCCAATGTTGTCTTGACGACGAACAAAAATCCCGGATCTTGTGCGTAGGGGGCAATTAAGCGAGCGGAAATGAATGTACTTTGAAGCAACCCCCATCCCAAAGCCACATAGCGGGTAATCTGAGAAATCTTCCGGCGTCCGGCTTCGCCCTCATTTTTCTGTAAGTTTTCTAAACTGGGGATGGCTTGTGTCAGCAGTTGGACGATAATCGAAGCATTAATGTAGGGCAAAATTCCCAGAGCAAAAATGCCCAAGGTGAGGAAGCCGCCGGTGAAAATGTCCAAAAATCCAATTAACGGATTATTTTGCAGGCTTGCAGCAAAGGCAGCTCGATCAATTCCTGGCATTGGCAGGAAAACGCCCAGGCGTACCAAAACGAGCAGCCCAATGGTGACAAGCAGCCGACTTCTCAGTCCAGCTGCTTGAGCCATCTGCATAAAGGTTTCCTGAGCTGTTGGGGCTTTATTTTGACTAACCATATAAAAGGGACCTCTACGCGATCTGGGCCACTATCTGCAGCACAAAAAGCCCTAACCCTTAGCCTTCTCGATGATTTCGCAAGTTCCGCCAGCCGCTTCAATTTTGCTGCGAGCGCCTGCGGTAAATGCTGCTGCTTTTATGTTTAGGGGTACAGAGAGTTCTCCATCTCCCAAAATTTTCAGCGGTCCGTCATTGGTTGTGACAATGCCAGCTGCGATCAAAGAGTCCAGGGTTACTTCTGTATTAGCAGGGAGTGATGCCAGCTTACTGACATTGATCGTAGTGTATTCGCGACGATTAATGACAGTAAAGTGCTTTAACTTGGGGATGCGCTTGTATAGGGGCTGTTGACCACCTTCAAAACCGGGTCGAGTACTGCCACCGGAACGAGCTTTTTGACCGCGCATCCCTTTACCGGCGCTGGCGCCTTGTCCGGCGGAAACTCCCCTACCTAGTCGGCGGGGGCGTTTTTTAGAGCCAGCCTTTGGCACGGCATCGTTTAGTCTCATATTTTTGTCCTTTGTCAGTTGTCAGTTGTATCGTGCAGATTAAATCAACCCGCCCACATCAGTTACGATTGTTGGCGGCTAACTGCTGGCTGAGCATAGAGATTTTCGATGGGGATACCGCGATCGCTGGCAACATCAGCAAAGGTTCTCAGGGTTTCTAGGGCGTTGATCGTGGCTCTAGCGTTATTGAGAGGGTTATTTGAACCCAACTGTTTGGCTAATATGTTGCGCACCCCAGCCAGTTCTAAAACCGTGCGGACGGCACCGCCTGCAATTACGCCCGTACCTGGGGCAGCGGGTCGCATCATCACCGAGGCGCCACCGCCGGTGCCTTTGGCTGGATGGGGAATCGAGTTGGCCTTAGTCAGCGGCACATCAACCAGGTGTTTTTTGCCGTCGGCAACGCCTTTTCTCACCGCACCGATTACGTCGCTGGCTTTACCAACACCGACGCCTACTTGTCCGCGTTCGTTACCGACGACGACAATAGCGCGGAAGCTGAGTTTTTTACCGCCTTTAACGACTTTGCTTACCCGACGAATTTGGATAACTCGCTCTTGCCAGGAGGATGTTTCTTTTTCCCTTGTGCGGCTGCTGGCTTTTTTACGACGTTCTCGTTGTTCTGCCATAGTGTGTCCTTTAGTAATTGGTAATTGCTAACTGCTAATTGCTAATTGCTAATTGTCTTGGGTTTATTAGCCATTAGCCATTAGCCATTAGCCAGATTAGAATGCTAATTGCTAATTTTCTTGGGGGTATTAGCCATTAGCCATTAGCCATTAGCCACATTAGAATGCTAATTGCTCATTTTCTTGGGTTTATTAGCCATTAGCCATTAGCCATTAGCCACATGAGAATGCTAATTGCTAATTTTCTTGGGTTTATTAGCCATTAGCCATTAGCCATTAGCCACATTAGAATGCTAATTGCTAATTTTCTTGGGTTTATTAGCCATTAGCCATTAGCCATTAGCCACATTAGAAGTCTAGTCCAGCTTCGCGAGCCGCATCGGCGAGGGCTTTGATCCGACCGTGGTAAAGATTGCCACCTCGGTCAAATACAACCTTGGTAATGCCAGCTTCTAGCGATCGCTGCGCCACCAACTTGCCTACCTCAGTAGCAGCAGACATATTAGCCCCAGAGGATAAACTGGATTTGAGGTTTGGCTCCAACGTGGAGGCAGCCACCAGGGTATGTTGCTTGGTATCATCTATTACCTGAGCATAAATATGCTCGTTGGAACGGAAGACTGCCAACCGAGGACGTTCTGGGGTGCCATCGACCCGGCGACGGATGCGTTCGTGCCGCCGCTGTCTTGATTCTTTGCGTGTTAGTTTCATTACTACTTCTTACCTGCCTTACCAGCTTTACGTCTGACAAATTCACCGGCGTAGCGAATGCCTTTGCCTTTATAGACTTCTGGCGGACGGACGGCGCGAATTCTAGCCGCCAAGTTCCCCACTATTTCTTTGTCAATGCCGTTGACGATGACGTTAGTGTTGTTTTCCACCGCCATTTGAACACCAGCGGGGGGTTCGATCCGGACTTCGTGGCTGTAACCTACAGTTAAAACGAGATTGCGACCGTCAACCCGCGCCCGGTAACCAACGCCTTGAATTTCCAGCTTCCTAGTAAAACCAGCCGCAACCCCTTCGACCATGTTGGCAACTAGGGTGCGGCACAGACCGTGGAGTTGACGGGCGCTGCGCGACTCATTCCGTCGCAAAACCTTGAGGGTTGCTCCTTCTTGTTCCAGAGCGATCGCATCTGGCAAAACTCTAGATAGTTCGCCTTTGGGTCCAGAAACGGCAATACTCTGACCATCAATTGCCACTTCTACCTTCGCGGGAACCGCGATCGGACGCTTACCAATCCGAGACATAACTCACCTGAATTGCTAATTGGTAATTGGTAATTGGTAATTGGTAGTTGGTAATTGCAGATTTGAGATTGCAGATTTAATCTAAAATCTAAAATCTAAAATCTAAAATTCCCGATTACCTATTACCAAACGTAGCAGAGGACTTCTCCTCCCAAACCTTGACGACGGGCTTCCCGGTCCGTCATGATACCGCTGGAAGTGGAGATGATGGCGATGCCAATGCCGCCGAGGACTCGCGGTAACTCCTTGCGATTCGAGTACACGCGCAGACCGGGCTTGCTGACTCGTTTCAGCGCCGTGATAATCGGCTGGCGATTTTTTCCCTTGTATTTTAAGGACACCACCAAATTGCGCTTTACTCCTTCTCCATCTTCAGAATAATCAGTGATAAAGCCTTCATCTTTGAGGACTTTAGCAATGCTGCGGGTCATCTTAGTAGATGGAATTAAAGTTGTTTGATGCCGCGCTTGAGTCGCATTGCGAATGCGCGTTAACATATCTGCTATTGTGTCGTTCACCGCCATCTTTTTCTCCTTATTGATCCCGGAAAGGCATCCCCATTTCTTTCAGCAAGGCTCGGCCTTCTTCGTCTGTATTGGCAGTTGTGATGATGGAGATGTCCATGCCGCGAATTTGGTCAATTCTGTCGTATTCGATTTCGGGAAAAATCAACTGCTCTCTGATGCCCAAGCTGTAGTTACCGCGACCGTCGAAGCTTTTGGGGCTGATGCCGCGAAAGTCGCGAATGCGGGGCAGGGCTAGGTTAATCAGCCGGTCTAGAAAGGCGTACATGCGATCGCCCCGCAGGGTAACCATGATGCCCACAGGCATACCTTGGCGAATTTTGAAGCTGGCGATCGCTTTTTTCGCCCTCGTCACCACAGGTTTTTGACCTGCGATCGTGGCAATTTCGCTCAAAGACGATTCGAGTGCCTTAGCATTATTCGCCGCTTCCCCTAACCCTCGGTTAATCGTCACCTTCACCAGCTTCGGCACTTGATGGATATTCTGGTATTTGAACTGATCCATCAGCTTCGGGACAATCGTTTCTTGATACTGAGATTTGAGTCGTTGAGTCATCTTTAATCTTTATCTCCCCTGGGCGTGGTCAGGGATCTTGTGTAGTTGCTAATTTCAGATTTTAGATTTTAGATTTTAGATATTCTTTCAACCTACAATCCAAATCTAAAATCCGAAATTATTTGTCGATAATTTCACCAGTCTTCTTCAGCATCCGCACCTTTTTACCAGCTTCGGTAAAGGTATAGCAAACGCGACTGGCAACGTTTTGCTTGGTGGAATAAAGCATCACGTTCGAGCTATGGATAGGAAATTCCATCGTAGCAATACGACCTGATTCCCCTTCCTGCTTTGGTTTGACGTGCTTGGTTTTGATGTTCACCCCTTTAACGATTACTTTGCTGAGCTTGGGATAAACGCTGAGGATTTCACCCACCTTGCCTTTATCCTTGCCAGAAATAACCTGAACGGTGTCGCCTTTTTTGACGTGCATTTTGTACCGTTTAGGGGTATCAGAACCCTTACGAGTATTTGCCATTAGAGTACCTCCGGAGCGAGGGACACAATTTTGGTGTATTTATCGCGCAACTCCCGCGCCACGGGGCCAAAAACGCGGGTTCCCCTGGGGTTGCCATCGTTGTTGATAATGACCGCCGCATTATCGTCGAAGCGAATGCTCATACCGCTATCGCGACGGATATTTTTCTTAGTGCGAACGATGACCGCCTTCACCACATCTGACTTTTTCACCGCCATATTAGGAAGGGCGTCTTTAACAACAGCGATAATCACATCGCCGACAAAACCGTAGCGGCGGTTACCCGCTCCTAAGACCCGGATACACATTAATCTTCGGGCGCCGCTATTGTCTGCAACGTTGAGGTAAGTTTGAGGTTGAATCATAGCGCGTGGTAATTGGTAATTCGGCTAGTAGTAGGCACTTAAGTGCCTACTACGAACCCGTTGAACTGAGAATTTCTGCTACGACCCAGCGTTTGGTTTTGCTCAGAGGTCGGGTTTCCTGGATGCGGACGCGATCGCCCTCTTTGCACTTATTTTCTTCGTCGTGAGCTTTATACCGCTTTGTATTGACCATAATTTTCCCGTACTTGGGGTGGGGAGCGCGGTTTTCCACTGCCACCACTACGGTTTTATTCATCTTGTCGCTGACCACGAGGCCAACTCGTTCTTTAACTGCCATCGCTACCGATTCCTATGATTGTGCAACCGATTCTTGGGCGGAGGAGGCTTGAGCCCTTTTACGTTCGCCTTCTACAGTCATTAACTGCGCTAGCCGGTGTTTGGCGTGTTTGAATTGATGCGGCTTTTCTAATTGGCGAGTTGCCTTTTGCAAGCGCAGTTGAAATAGTTGCTGCTTGACGGCGAGAATTTGTTCCGCCAGTTCCTCATCGCTCAATTTTCTGGCGTCTTCGATTTTGGGGAGCGGCATAACTTATACAGTCTCCTCAGTGCGCATGATAAACTTCGTTTTGATTGGCAACTTGAACGCCGCCAAGCGCATAGCTTCGCGGGCGATTTCTTCAGTCACGCCCGTAATTTCAAACAAAACCCTTCCTGGCTTAATCACAGCCACCCAGAATTCCGGCGAACCTTTACCAGAACCCATCCGGGTTTCTGCGGGGCGCATCGTTACGGGTTTGTCGGGGAAAATTCTGATCCAGATTTTGCCACCCCGGCGGATATAGCGGGTCATGGCACGACGGCTGGCTTCGATTTGACGGGAGGTAATCCAAGCTGGTTCTAAAGCTTGCAGGCCATATTCGCCAAAGTTGAGCGAACTGCCTCGCGTCGCTAAGCCGGTCATGCGCCCGCGCTGTTGTTTGCGGAATTTAGTTCTTTTAGGACTTAACATGGCTTGTCATTTGCTCATCGCTAATTGCTCATTGCTAATTGCTCATTGCTAATTGCTAATTGCTACTTTTTAGTAACCCTTAGCTGTTAGCTATCAGCGATTAGCTATCCCTCATTAGAACGGTCTTCAAATTGCTGCCGCCGTTTGCCAGAGCGACGACGAGGCGTTCCGGGAGCCGCAGCTGGAGCGATTTCCTCCTGTCCTGGAATGATTTCGCCCTTGAATATCCAAACTTTGATGCCAAGAATACCGTAAATGGTTTTGGCGGTGCGGTAAGCGTAGTCGATGTCTGCCCGTAAGGTGTGCAACGGCACCCGACCTTCCCGCGTCCACTCGGTGCGAGCGATTTCTGCCCCGTTCAGCCGACCGGAAACTTGCACTTTAATCCCCTGTACGCCTGCTCTCTGGGCGCGTTGAATCGCCTGACGGACGACGCGGCGGAAGGAAACCCGGCGCTCTAGTTGTTGCGCGATGTATTCGGCAATCAAGCCAGCATCTGCATCGACGCGAGCCACTTCTACAACGTTAATCCGGATCTGGCGTTGACCGCCGAGTTTTTCTTGCAGTCCCGTTCTCAGGGTTTCAATCCCCGTCCCGCCCCGACCGACAACAACCCCAGGTCTAGCGGTGCGAATTTCTAAGTCGATTTGATCTGCTTTGCGCTCGATCCGCACGGCGGCAATCCCGGCATTACTCAGGTTTTTTTCGACGTAATTGCGGATTTTGTGGTCTTCTTGCAAGATTTCGGGGTAGCGATCTGGACTGGCGAACCAACGAGACTGGTGTTCTTGAGTAATGCCCAGGCGAAACCCGACTGGATTAATTTTTTGTCCCACGAATGCGTCCTCAATATAATTTTAGATTTTGGATTTTAGATTTTAGATTCGATGGAATTAATGGCAATCTGAAATCTAAAATTTGCAATCCTTTGATTATTCTTCCGCTTCAGCAACGGCGATGGTAATGTGGCAAGTTGGCTTGCGGATCTGATAAGCGCGACCTTGCGCCCTGGGGCGGAAACGCTTTAAGCTTGGCCCGCCATCGGCGTAGGCTTGACTGATGATCAGTTTGGCTGGGTCTTTCCCGGCGTTATGCTCGGCGTTAGCCACTGCGGATCTCAGCACGGTGAGGATCGGTTCGCAAGCCCGGTAGGGCATAAATTCCAGAACGATCAGCGCTTCCCGATAGGAACGCCCACGAATTTGGTCGAGGACGCGACGCACCTTAAACGGGGACATGCGGATGTAGCGCGCGATCGCTTTAATTTCAGTTGTATCGGTAGCCATAAATTTCTCCTTCTGCTAATTGCTAATTGCTAATTGCTAATTTTTCTGACTGGCTATTAGCCATTAGCCTCGTTCCCACAGCTCCTGCCTGGGAACGCCATTAGCCATTTTATCGACGGGCTTTTTTATCGCCTTTGGCGTGACCCCGGAAGGTGCGAGTTGGGGCAAACTCACCCAATTTGTGTCCGACCATCTGCTCCGAAATAAATATCGGCACGTGAGTGCGACCGTTGTGGATAGCGATGGTGTGACCTACCATTTGCGGCAATACCGTTGAAGCCCGCGACCAAGTTTTGATCACTTCTTTTCTGCTTTGAGCATTCAATTTTTCAATTTTGCTCATCAGACTATCGGCGACGAACGGCCCTTTTTTAAGAGAACGACCCATAGGATTTTGGATGCAAGGATGCGTGGATTTTTAATGGTTAGATTTTCGATTTTGGATTGAACGGTTTTTCGTCTTAAACTCTACAATCCAAAATCTAAAATCTATTAGGATTCCCGACCGCCACGGCCCCGCTTGGAGGCTTTACGACGACGGCGGACGATCAACTTACTGCTTGGTTTGTTGGGTTTACGGGTTTTGGCTCCCAAGGTTGGCTTACCCCAAGGCGTGACGGGGCCACTTCTACCGATGGGGGCGCACCCTTCACCACCGCCGTGGGGGTGATCGACTGGGTTCATGACGCTACCTCTGACGTGGGGGCGACGTCCTTTCCAACGAGTCCGCCCCGCCTTACCCGAACTGAGGTTTCTGGCGTCGATGTTGCCCACTTGACCGATGGTGGCGTAGCACTCGCGGCGGATCATGCGGACTTCCCCAGAGGGCAGTCTGAGGGTGACGTAGTTGCCTTCTTTGGCGACAACCTGAGCGCTAGCACCGGCAGCGCGAACGATTTGTCCGCCTCGACCGATCTTTAACTCCACGTTATGCACCTGAGTACCCAAAGGAATGTTGCCCAGGGGCAAGGCGTTGCCGTCTTCTATGGGAGCATCGGGGCCGGATATAATCGTTGTCCCGACTTTCAAGCCATTGGGATGCAAAATATAGCGCTTTTCCCCATCTTTGTAGAAAAGCAGGGCGATGCGAGCGTTGCGGTTGGGGTCGTACTCGATCGCTGCTACTTTGGCAGGGATGTTGTGCTTGTCGCGGCGAAAATCGATGATGCGGTAAAGGCGCTTGTGTCCGCCACCTTGGTGACGGCTGGTAATAACGCCTCGGTTGTTGCGACCTTTGGCGCGGTGAACTGATTTGACAAGCGATTTTTCTGGTTCGCTTTTGGTAATTTCGTTAAAGTCGGAAACGACCGCCTGCCGCGTACTGGGCGTATAGGGTCGATAAGAACGTGTGCCCATAACAATGTCTGCTTTTTCGATGGGTTAATTAAACGCCGTTCGCTGCAAGATTTCAGATTTCAGATTTTGAATTTGAAATTAGAAATCTCAACTTGATTACACTTCAGGGAACAAGACCTTTCTGATTGTTTCTGCGTCTGATTCTGCCAAGGTGACAACCGCTTTTTTGTATTGCGGTTTGTACCCCAGGAACTTACCAACCCGACGCTTTTTCCGCGGGGTGTTTTGGGTATTAACCGCTACAACTTTTACCTTAAACAGTTGCTCGATCGCCGCTTTAATTTGCGGTTTACTTGCCTTTGGCACCACTTCAAACGTGTATTTGTTTTGCTCCATGAGCATGGTGGCTTTTTCGGTCAAGATGGGGCGACGGATCAAGTCTGGCAGCGTGCGCGGATCTAATTTATTCACCGTAGACCTCCTGAATTTTTACCATAGCAGCGGCTGTGGTGACGATTTTGTCGGCATTGAGCAGATCGAACACATTCAACTGCGTGGCTTGTATCATTTTGAGATTGCCGATATTGCGAGCCGACAAATATACTGTCTCGCTTGCCTCGTGCAGGATTAACAATACTTTGGCCTCGGGTTTTACGCCCCAGCGCGCGATTGCACTTGCCAATTCTTTTGTTTTTGGGCGAGGCAGCTTTTCCCCAAACTCCTCCACCACAATCAAATCTGCCTCTCGGCTAATCAGCGCCGTCCTCAATGCTAACCGCCGTTCCTTGCGGTTCATTTTGATATTAAACTCTCTCGGTTTTGGCCCAAAGATAACGCCGCCGCCCCGCCATAATGGCGAACGAATCGACCCGGCACGGGCGCGTCCCGTTCCTTTTTGCCGCCAAGGTTTGCGACCCCCACCTCTAACTTCCGAGCGAGTTTTGGTGCTGGCATTTCCCTGGCGTGCATTGGTCATTTGGCGGACTAATGCCCGGTGGACAATATGTGCCGCGTTTTCTTCTTTTGCTACCTTCAACTCCAGGCTGACTTGCTGCCCGGTTTCTTGCCCGTCCCAGTTTCGTACTACGCAGTTAACCATATTTTTCCCCAGTCCTGTTACCACCGCCTGGATCGGAGGATTGGGGCTTTTTCATCAGCCCCACGATCTCAAATCCACAGCTCTCAACTCTAAAATTTAACGACCCACTTTTTTGGCTGGTTTAATGCTGAGCAAAGCACCTGTTTTACCAGGAACCGCGCCTTTAATCAGCAGCAAATTGCGTTCGGCATCGACCCGCACAATCGTCAGCTTGCGAATCGTCACTTGCGACCCGCCCAAACGACCTGCCATCCGCTTACCGGGATAAACCCGCCCTGGTGTGGTTCCCGCACCCGTGGAACCGGGCAAGCGGTGATTTTTGGAACCGTGCGCCATTGGTCCGCGTTTAAAGTTGTGGCGTTTCTGATAACCCGCAAACCCTTTACCAATACTCGTCCCGGTCACGTCTACGATTTGACCAGGGGTAAAAATATCTGCTGTTATTGCCTGACTCAGCTGGTACTCCCCCGTATTTTCTACGCGGTACTCGTGCAGGTGACGCACGGGCATGGTGTTTGACTTCGCCAGGTGTCCCAGTTCCGGCTTTGTCAGCGCCTTGGGCTTCACTTCGCCGTAGCCAACTTGGATTGCCCCATAACCATCGGTTTGAGGCGTCTTGATTTGTGTAATCGGGCATGGGCCAGCTTGAACGACGGTGACGGGGATAGCTCTCCCTTTGTCGTCAAATATTTGGGTCATGCCCAGTTTGGTGCCGAGGATACCGATAGACACAGTACCTGGTCTCTCCTTTTTTACTCACTACAATCAATCGGATGCGGATATTCCGCGCTTCCGCTTATTTATATAAGATGGGCAGCTTTTACCACCCTCAGTTTTTCCCACACCTTAACTACCCTTAACGGGAGTAACTCAGGTCAGAAAACTTTTTTGCGGGAATGTCAGAAGACTAATCTTTTAACCACTTACCGCCATACTGGCTCCAATCGCGGGTTTTACCCTTTTGGAGACTGATACAGCCGACAAGCACATCCCTACTTTTTCAGACGCTAAAATCCTTGCGCTGGCAAGGTTTTTAGTTAGCTAATCTTGAAGCTGTGAGAAGGCCAAGCACTAGCTGGGGGCATTTCCTGGCACCAGGACTTAAACAGCTTGCTGCTTAGTATCCCTTTTAGGCCAGATTGACAGGTGGCTATTTGGTTGACTTGACAGCTTCCCTCACGTTTGCTTTCAACTGCTGGCTCTTAACTTAAGCAGGAATAAAATATTCTTGCTCAACCTATCTGGTCTATGCCCAGATTTTAGAGCCATTGTCGGCATCGCTCTCTGCCGAGAACGACGAGCGAGCAAATTTTAGCCACAATCAATCAATATAGCCGATTTGTTTAAGTTTGTCTAGTGCGTGACAGATTTTTTTGATCGCGTTGGGTTCTGGCGGGGGTACGTTCCCGACTAGAATAGCGTTATATGTAACGTTTTCCTAAGCCATCTGGCTGCGAGTAAGTAAAACTTTAGGCGGGATAGGACGCAAAAATATGGCACTGATCGCAACTGGCAACCAATTGCTCCGGGATCTGGAAAAGTCGGGCGCTTTAGGCGTCTACGTGCCTTTAGAGGGAGGGTTTGAAGGTCGCTACCAGCGGCGGCTGCGGGCAGCAGGTTATACTGCTTTGAACATCACCGCCAGAGGACTGGGGGATGTGGGGATGTATTTAACCGGGGTTCACGGGGTACGCCCGCCGCATTTGGGTAAAAAAAGCCTTGGCACCGGCGCAGCAGTTGGGTATGTTTACTACGTGCCGCCGATTGTGAATACTCAACTGGAACAACTGCCACCCAAGTCTAAGGGTTTGCTGCTGTGGATAATTGAGGGCAATATTCTTTCCCGTCAGGAAGTTGAGTATCTGGCGAGTTTGCCGCAGATGGAGCCAAAAGTCAAAGTCGTGGTAGAAATGGGAGGCGATCGCTTCTTCCGCTGGATGCCCCTTAAAGATACTTTGGCTGCGGCTTAGGTTGGCAATTCAAAGCAGGTGAGCACCCGGAGATGGGGAGATGGGGAGATGGGGAGATGGGGAGATGGGGAGAATGTACATTCAAATTCCCCTTTTGCCCCTGGGCCCTTTTGCCCCTGGGCCCACCTGCACAACTGCCCCATCCCCTCTCAGTTTTGATACCTTGGAATAAAGACTGAGCTAATAGGGAATACTCCGATGCTGGAAAACCGAGATTATACTTTAATTATCGACAAAAGCGGCAGTATGTCGGTAAAAGATCAGCCGGGTGGAAAAAGCCGTTGGGAAGTGATGCAAGAGTCAACGCTAGCTTTAGCTAGCAAGTGCGAAGAACTTGACCCGGATGGCATCACGGTTTACTTATTTTCAGGTCGCTTTAAACGCTACGACAATGTGACCTCTGGCAAAGTATCGCAAATCTTCGAAGAAAATGAGCCTTCTGGTCGTACTGACTTGGCAGGTGTGCTGCAAGATGCCGCTAACAGTTACTTTCACCGCAAAGCCACCCAGCAGGCAAAGGCAAATGGAGAAACTATTTTAGTTGTCACCGATGGCGAACCGGATGACCGCAAAGCGGTGATGAAAGTAATTATAGAAGCGTCTCGCCGCCTGGATAAAGATGAAGAACTGGCAATTTCCTTCATTCAAATTGGCACTGACGCCCAAGCAACCAAGTTTCTCAAGATTTTGGATGATGATTTGCAAAGTGCTGGTGCTAAATTTGACATCGTTGACACTGTAACGATGGATGACATGGAAGAAATGACACTGCGAGAAGTGTTACTCAATGCAATTGTTGATTAAATGGTTAGAGTATGGAATCTATGGATGATTTATTAGCTCAGCTTAAAGCTGAGTATGAGGAAAAAGATAATCCTAAAAAACCGCCAAAACAGCAGCCGTTGCCGATAGAATCAAGTCCAGAAATTACCGTCGTACCGACCGATAAAACTCAGGTTTCGCCAACAACAAGTTTCCTCTCTCGCTCTGAGTCACAACTATTAGCTGACATTAAATCAGAGTTTGAAGAACAGGAAAAAGCAGAAACATTGACAAGACAGCAACAGTCGCAAGCAGAACAACGGCGAGTAAAATCAAGTCCACAACTTCCCGTTATACCAAATCATCAAACTCAGCTGTCGCGAACAACAACTTTCCTCTCGCGGTCTGAGGAAAAATTATTAACTGACATCAAATCGGAGTTTGAAGAACAGGAAAAAGCAGAAAAACTGAAAAGACAGCAACAGTTGCAAGAAGAACAGCGGCGACAAGAACAAATTAAGCAGCAAGAAAAACAAGCATTAATTCAGGAAGCTGAGCGGTGGTTGAAAAAGTTAAAGCCGCGTTCAGAGGAAGGGTTATGGTTTGAAGAGTTTGCTTATGGTTATCCTTCTAAATTAGAGGCGGCAATTGATTATTTGCAAGCTTTGAAGGAAGTTCAACCTTGACAAATTATATTAAATCCGGTTGTAGCGGAATTGGGAATTGGGAATTGGTAATTGGGAATTGGTAATTGGTAATTGCTCCTACAGGTCGTAATTACGATGCAACCGGAAACTATATTATCTGTAATTTAGTTAATATGCTCGCCTTTTTGGTTTTTTGAGGGGCATTTTGCGGTAAGTAGATGCAGATAAGGCAACAGAAACCGGGTTTCTGCGATCGCTTAAATTAAAAATTTTTAATTTTTGTTATAATAAATATACCATAAGCTGAGAATTCGTATAATCTGGAGATAGAAACGATTACAATTGGGGTAATGTTTTATGGTAGAAAACCGCGATTACACGTTAATTATTGACAAAAGCGGCAGTATGTCAACCCCAGACCAACCGGGCAGTAGAACTCGCTGGGATACGGCCCAAGAGTCTACCTTAGCGGTAGCGAGAAAATGCGAACAATTCGATCCAGATGGAATTACGGTTTACTTGTTTTCCGGTCGCTTTAGACGCTATGACAATGTAACTTCCACCAAAGTGGCGCAAATATTTCAAGAAAACGACCCTTCTGGCACGACTAACTTAGCCGCTGTACTAAAGGATGCTACCGATAGCTATTTTCAGCGCAAGGCGGCGGGTCAAACTAAGGAGAACGGCGAGACAATTTTGGTGGTGACAGATGGGGAACCAGATGACCGCAAAGCGGTGATGCGAGTGATTATTGAAGCATCGCGCCACATGGAAAGAGATGAAGAACTGGCGATTTCTTTTATCCAAGTGGGCGGCGATCCTCAAGCTACCAAGTTTCTCAAAGTTTTGGACGATGAGTTACAAGGTGCTGGGGCAAAGTTTGATATCTGCGACACCGTAACCCTAGATGATATGGAGGGCATGACCCTAGCTGAAGTGCTTTTGAATGCTATTACGGACTAGCACGGAGAGGGTGAAGCAAGGAGATAAAATTTAGGGTGGCAGGCAAAAATTGTCTGTGTCAGGAATTAGGCGCGACGAGGGTAGAAACCGGGTTTCAAGCTGCGATCTCTAGTTGACAACCGAGGAGTTTTCCGAGAAACCCGGTTTCTTTGCGTCAGTCCAATTAATTGCAGGGAAGAAACAAATATGGGTATGGAAGACCGCGACTACACGTTAATTATTGACAAAAGTGGCAGCATGTCCACTCCAGATCAACCCGGTGGTAGAAGTCGCTGGGATGCTGCACAAGAGTCTACTTTGGCATTGGCGAGAAAGTGCGAACAGTTTGACCAGGATGGTATTACTGTTTATCTATTTTCCAGCCGATTTAGACGCTACGATAATGTTACTTCTAGTACGGTTGTGCAAATTTTCCAAGAAAATGACCCAGCTGGGACTACTAACTTAGCAGGTGTGCTGCAAGATGCTACCAATCGCTATTTTGAGCGTAAAGCTGCGGGTCAAACTAAGGCGGGTGGCGAAATAATTTTGGTGATTACTGATGGGGAACCTGACGATCGTAAAGGCGTGATGCGGGTAATTATCGAAGCATCTCGCCGGATGGACAGAGATGAGGAATTGGGGATTTCTATTATTCAAGTTGGTTCGGATGCGACGGCGACTCGGTTTTTGAGGGCGTTGGATGATGAACTGCAAGGGGCGGGTGCTAAGTTCGATATCTGCGATACACTCACGATCGACGATATGGCAGATATGACGCTAGCAGAAGTTTTGATGAATGCGATCGCTGACTAATAACTCAAGTTGCTAGTTCTCTCATGCTTAGCGGCTAATAGCTAATGGCTAATATCAGGAAAAATGCTATATTAGTAAGCTTATCTCCCAATTAGCAATTAGCAATTAGCCATGAGCAATTAGCAATTAGCCAAGGGCAGGGGGCATAGGTTGCTTCATGCCTCCCCCTCCCCTGGAAAAAAAGCAAAGATTTGTTACTTTCGATTGATTTTTTCCTACGTGGACTTACGCAAACATAAAATACAGACGCTACCTGTAAGGGTAGGGTGGGAAGCCAAACTCTACGGATGGAGATTTGGCGTCAGTCCCGTGACTATTTTCCGCTTCAAATAAATTTTCTCCATCCCCTTGCTTTCTTTGCCCGGTCATAGCACATTGGTAATCATGCATCGCCAATTGTTTGAGGAACGTTTTAGCATATAAGGGTGACCAATCTGCACTTTCCCTTACATTCCTTAAGGGAGGGTCACTGGTTTAAGCTGATCTGCGGAGCCAGCTTCCAACACCTCCCTGCTGTTAGGAATCTAACTTTGGCCTATACCCTGGCAGGCGCTGACTGCATCGACGTTGCCGCAGATCCTGCTGTGATTGCGGCGGCGCAAGCAGCGCTAGAAGTGGCGGGCGAGTTGGCTTCTGAGGCACAGAGGCGAGGATTTGGCTTCAAGGGTTTGCCTTGGCTGATGGTCAGCCTCAATGATGGCGAAGATCCTCATTTTCGCAAAGCAGAGTTTGACCCAACCCAATGTCCGGCGGACTGTCCCCGTCCTTGCGAAAAGATTTGTCCGGCAGACGCGATCGCTTTCCATCTCCCCGGTAATAATTCTGGGGTGATCGACTCGCGCTGTTACGGGTGTGGCAGGTGTATTCCCGTATGTCCATACAATTTGATTTATGCTCGTTCTTACGTATCGACGCCGGATGCGATCGCAAGACAAGTGTTGCCAACGGGAATCGACGCGGTAGAAATTCATACCCAGGTGGGGAGAAAGGCCGATTTTGAAAGATTGTGGGGTGCTTTAGCGCCAAATCTCCACCGATTGAAGCTGATCGCGGTTAGCTGTCCCGATGACGAAGGATTAATTGAATACTTGAGGTCGCTTTACGAATTAATGGAACCTCTGCCTATTCCTCTCGTCTGGCAAACAGATGGACGCCCGATGAGTGGCGACATTGGTGCAGGCACTACCCACGCGGCGATCAAATTAGGTCAAAAAGTTCTATCCGCAGGACTGCCCGGATATGTGCAATTAGCAGGAGGCACTAACAGCCACACAGTTATCAAGCTTAAGGCAGTAGGCTTGCTCAATCCCATTTTGGGTTATGGGGAAGAAGACATGGGGACTCAAGGATGCGGGGACGGGGGGAATTTTCCAGTCCCCTCTGATTCTCCTATGTCCGTCCCATGCCCCATGCCCGATGCCCACATTGCAGGAGTTGCCTATGGCAGCTACGCCCGCGTGCTTTTGTCACCCGTTCTAGACCTGTTAGAAACAACCCCTATGAACGAAGACTGTCCCAGTCCACCCGATAACCAAACTGCAATGAATGCGCGCTTAGAAGATAACCTCGATCTTCTTTGGCAAGCTGTTGCTTACGCTCATTCCCTCGTTTCCCAACTTAAGTTACCCCAATTTTCTTCCAACCTTCGCCTGTGAAGTAGGATTGTATTATGAATGTATCATCTGAATTCGATAGCTCCTCGCCCATGCTCTCCCTTGCTAAAACTTGAAGTTTCGTTGACCAATTAACCTTTTGTAACAACCTTGTTGATGCGAATAAATATGATGAGTCCTCACGGTACGACGCCTCCTGAAAACAAGCTGACTTTAGTCCAACCTTCAGTCCCTGTCGAAAACGTCGCCGTAGGAAGCACTTCAATTACAGACGATTTGAACAAACTGCTGGATATTTTGCCAGCAGAAATCCGCCAACCCTTAGAAAGACACCACTTGCTCAACCGCTTAGTGGAAGTGGTGATGGATTTAGGCCGACGCCCAGAAGCCCGCTTCCCAGGGAAAACAGAATACCTGTCTGAGAAACCAGTTTCGCGCGAAGATTTGAATTATAGCATCCAGCGGGTGGGAAATTTTAGCGGCGATAACCGCGCTGGCATCGAACAAACTTTGCACCGAATCAGCGCCATTCGCAATCGCACCGGGGAAATCATTGGCTTAACCTGCCGCGTCGGGCGAGCCGTTTTCGGAACGATTGGTATGATCCGCGACTTGGTAGAAACCGGCAAGTCGATCCTGATGCTGGGGCGTCCGGGTGTTGGAAAAACAACGGCTCTGCGAGAAATTGCCCGGGTTTTGGCAGATGAACTAGAAAAACGGGTGGTAATAATCGACACCTCCAATGAAATTGCGGGAGATGGTGACATTCCCCACCCGGCGATTGGTCGCGCCCGCCGGATGCAAGTCGCTCGTCCCGAACTCCAGCATCAAGTGATGATCGAGGCGGTGGAAAACCACATGCCGGAAGTGATCGTGATTGACGAAATCGGCACGGAACTAGAAGCCGCAGCGGCGCGGACTATCGCCGAACGGGGCGTACAATTGGTCGGTACTGCCCACGGCAACCAAATTGAAAACTTGATTAAAAACCCAACTTTATCCGATTTGGTGGGCGGGATTCAAGCCGTGACTTTGGGGGATGAAGAAGCGCGCCGCCGGGGTTCGCAGAAAACGGTTTTGGAACGCAAAGCACCGCCGACGTTTGAGATTGCGGTAGAAATGCAAGAAAGGCAGCGCTGGACAGTTCACGAGAGCGTCGCCGATACGGTAGATACCCTGCTGCGGGGACTAACTCCTTCGCCGCAAATCAGAAGCGTCAGCGAAACTGGGGAGGTGAAAATTACCCGCGAGACACCCAGCGCCCCAGTCGTAACTGCTGCGGTAACGTCATTGCGCCCGACGGGATGGCGCGCTTCCGGACAGATGGTGCCGGTACACAAATCCCCAGAACCCGATCGATTTTCCCAGACGAATGATTTTGAGCGCTTGCTGAATGCCTCGACGTATCAGTTGAATGCTTTTGGTAAAAACGTCAGTGCTTCTGGACCGAATGGGGAAGATTTGCCGCTGCACATCTATCCTTACGGCGTCGGTCGGCATCAGCTAGACCAAGTGATCGAGATGTTGAAGTTGCCGGTAGTGCTAACCAAAGATATCGATGGTGCGGATGCGGTTTTGGCGGTGCGGACGCAGGTAAAAAACCATTCCAAACTGCGGCACATCGCTAAAGCGCGTCATATTCCCATCCACGCGATCAAGTCTGGCAGCATCCCTGACATTACCCACGCCTTGCAGCGGATGTTGAATATGGACGATATCGCTATGCCGGAAACCCTAGATCTGCGGTTGTTTACCAAGAACGGCAGCGATGACGAACTGGAAGCTTTAGAAGAAGCTCGTTTGGCGGTCGAGCAAATTGTCATTCCCAAAAAGCAGCCAGTGGAATTGCTGCCTCGTTCTGCCAACGTGCGGAAAATGCAACATGAACTGGTAGAGCATTACCGCCTGCGCTCGACCAGTTTCGGGGATGAACCGAACCGACGGCTGAGGATTTATCCAGCTTAAGCGAGTGGGTGAGCAGGTGTGCAGGTGTGCGGGTGTGCATGGGAAAATATAGATTCAAATTCCCCTCTGCTCATCTGCCCCCTCTCCCCGATCTTCTATAAAAGTGCTTGACAAAATCCCTTAATATACTGTTAAGATATTAGAGGCAACGCGATGGGGTGTCGCCAAGTGGTAAGGCATCTGGTTTTGGTCCAGACATTCCGAGGTTCGAATCCTTGCACCCCAGTTAAAAAAATAGATAGTGCTAATGGCTAATGGCTAATGGCTAATGGCTAGCTTGATAAGCAGTCTAGCTCACTGTCAGGAAAGCGCTCGCGCTAAGTATAGTTATCTGGAAGGCTGACGCGCTGGATACTTCAGAGGCGGCAAGAATCTGCGATAACTAAGCTAAATCGATTTGAGAATAAGAAATAGCATGAGTGCGATCGCTCCTACAATTCTGGCTTTGGACTTTGATGGTGTAATTTGTGACGGTCTGATTGAGTATTTTCAAACTGCTTGGAGTACTTACTGTCAAATTTGGTCGCCTTCTAGTGAAACGCCGCCAGAGGATTTAGTGCCAAAGTTCTATCGGTTGCGACCTGTGATCGAAGTTGGTTGGGAAATGCCGGTGTTAATTCGGGCGCTGCTGCTGGGAGTGGCAGAGGAAAAGATTTGGCAAGATTGGGCGGGGGTAAGCGAGCAAATTGTCGGCGAGGAAGGTTTGCAGGCGGCGGATATTGGGGCGAAACTGGATCGGTTTCGGGATGAGTGGATCGATCGGGATTTGGCGGGGTGGCTGAGTTTGCATCGATTTTATCCGGGTGTGGTGGAGAGATTGCGAAGTCTCCCCACTTCTGGTGTAAAACCGTACATTATCACCACTAAAGAAGGGCGCTTCGTGCAGCAATTGTTGCAGCAGGAAGATATAGACATGCCTTCTGGATCGATATTTGGTAAAGAGTGTAAGCGTCCGAAACACCAGATTCTGCGAGAATTAATTGCGGCTTCTGATGCAGAACCCGTCAGTATTTGGTTTATAGAAGATCGATTGAAAACTTTGCAATCGGTGGCAAAGCAGCCAGATTTAAATGAGGTGAGGCTTTATTTAGCTGACTGGGGTTATAATACTGCGGCTCACCATGAATTAGTGCGGGATAATCCTAGAATTGGGTTGTTGTCTTTATCTCAGTTTGCTGAAGATTTTTCTAGTTGGGTTTAATATAGCGGGGCAGGCGGGACGCCCACCCCACAAGAGAGTGATGTTTCTTGTGGGGTAGGCATCTTGCCTGCCCACCCACCCCACAAGAGAGTGATGTTTCTTGTGGGGTAGGCATCTTGCCTGCCCACCCACCCCACAAGAGAGTGATGTTTCTTGTGGGGTAGGCATCTTGCCTGCCCAGTTTTCAGTTGATTTATACATACCTACTGAGTTCAAGTTTGGACTGAAAATTCTTCTGGATCGATTCCCCAATTTACCCAGCGAATTGCTTCCCGTGCAGATTGCATGTCGGGTGGTACGCGCAAGGCATGAATGTGTCCGGTGCTGGGACAGGTCATTTTTAATAAATAAACTGGAGCAACATCTAGATCATTATCAATTTTTAGCAAGGTGTATTCTCGCCAATTATCTAATTCTTGGGCTGCTAATTCCTGACAAATTCGGGCGTAACCAATGGCTTGAATTAGCACTCGTCTGAGTTCGGCGTTTTCTTCAGATAAAATCCATTCGGATTGCCAATAGTTTGGGTGCAATTTGCCGGATTTTTCAGGTAAGGTGACGCCGTGATAGGAATATAAGCTGTATCCATCGGAAAATTGAATCGCGGGTTGTCCTTCGGCGTGGAGGCGATATTCATTGTCGAAAAAGAGTTGAGTGGGGCGATCGCATACAATACAAACCTTCTCATAAGCCCAGATCCAGCCGCAATGCTCAAAAAGCTGGTTGAGACAGTAAAACGCTTCCTGTGTTTCTCTATCGAGTACGCAACCTAATTTAGAGACACAGTATTCAGTCAGGGCGATCGTGCAAAGCGGGTCTTCCGGGGTAATGTAACCATATACGTCGAAGCCATCATCTTCCAACTGTTGATCCAGTTGTTGTTTGATGTCCTCTCCTGGTTGAAATACGGTTAGCCGCGATAAAGAGTCCCACAGTTCTGGATTGAGCAGTTTGCTTGTCGATTGGGACAATTCATCTGCTAGTGGTTCTCCTAAGTTCTCACATGCCTGTAATAATGGAATACCTGCGTATGGGCTACTGCAAAAAATCATCTCAGGTTCTGCTTTGCCAATAACTGCGTAGGCAGATTTTATCGCTTCTTTTGCTTTTTGAGGATCGATTGGCTTTTGGGAGAGGGTGTGCCATTTTTCTTCGTGCGATCGCGCTATACTCAGGTCGGAAATTGGATTTGGACCGAGATTCAGTTTAGTCAAGTTGGTCAAGGTTGACAGCGGACCAATCTCAGAAATTTGATTATCAGCGAGATGCAGTTTGGTCAGGTTAGTCAGGTTTGACAGCGGACGAATGTCAGAAATTTGATTGTCATTGAGATTCAGTTCGGTCAGATTGGTTAGAGTTGACAGCGGACTGAGGTTAGAAATTTGACCGCTGAAATCGTAGCCGAATGGGTCATACTTATCCTCGCCGATATCTAGGCTGGTCAGGTTGATCAAGGTTGACAGCGGACTTAAGTCGGTAACTGGATTGTCACAGATACACAGCCAGGTCAGATTGGTCAAGGTTGACAGCGGACTGAGATCGGAAATTCGATTGTGACCGAGAATCAGTTGAGTCAGGTTGGTCAGTCCTGACAACGGACGAAGGTCAGAAATTTGGTTGACGTAGAGGTTCAGTTCGGTCAGGTTGGTCAGGGTTGACAGCGGACTAAGATCGGAAATTTGATTGTTCGAGATCCCCAGTTGAGTCAGGTTGGTCAGTCCTGACAGTGGACTTAATTCGCTAATTTGATTGCTACCACTCTTCAGCTTAGTCAGGTTGGTCAGGGTTGATAGCGGACTAAGATCGGAAATTTGATTGTCCGAGATCCACAGTTTATTCAGGTTGGTCAAGGTTGACAGCGGACTCAGGTCGGAAATGTCCCGATAGCTATAAACGCTAAGTTCAGTACAGCTTGAAAGTATCCGCTCTGCTTCATTACAATCCGAAGTGCGAGCATCCTTTAACAACGCTTCAACCGTCTTCCTTGCCTCTTTTGAAAGGCTGTCTTTGTTCTTACACCAGTCAGCAAAGCTGCTGAATGTGGGGTTGTGGTTTGGCTTTTGTTCGGACATGGCGCAATGGTATTTTATAAATGTGTGTTTAATTTGGATGATTTATATCCCCGAATATGCCTTAACGATTAAAATCGCGGCTACACAAACAATGCCTTAACGATTAAAATCGCGGCTACACAAACAAAGTCCGCCTGCGCGGACTATAAGAAAAGCAAGGTATTTAAAACCTGCGGAGGCAGGTTTTGTTTGTATAGGCGCGATTTTAATCGTTGCTTCCACAAAGTCCGCGCAGGCGGATTTGAATTTAAAACCTGCGGAGGCAGGTTTTGTTTGTATAGGCGCGATTTTAATCGTTGCTT
>NZ_JBHFNP010000309.1:0-3431 GCF_041929235.1 Microseira sp. BLCC-F43 | reverse complement strand
GGTTACGAAGGAAGGCGCTGAGGCCGACTTCGAGGCTCTTTGACAGTGTGCGCAGGTGACTTGTGTGGGCGCCTGCAGGAAGGACTAGCTGTCCATCTTGCAGACGTTCGATTCATGAGCATCTTGTCAATTGTAGAAATGCAAGCGATACGTAAAGCTTGTGATCAGACGATCTGCATTCAAAGCATTGGCCTTCGGGCTGAGTAGTTTTAAGTGAAGAGTTTGATCCTGGCTCAGAGTGAACGCTGGCGGTAGGCCTAACACATGCAAGTCGAACGGCAGCACAGGAGAGCTTGCTCTCTGGGTGGCGAGTGGCGGACGGGTGAGGAATACATCGGAATCTACCTTTTCGTGGGGGATAACGTAGGGAAACTTACGCTAATACCGCATACGACCTACGGGTGAAAGTGGGGGACCGCAAGGCCTCACGCGATTAGATGAGCCGATGTCCGATTAGCTAGTTGGCGGGGTAATGGCCCACCAAGGCGACGATCGGTAGCTGGTCTGAGAGGATGATCAGCCACACTGGAACTGAGACACGGTCCAGACTCCTACGGGAGGCAGCAGTGGGGAATATTGGACAATGGGCGCAAGCCTGATCCAGCCATACCGCGTGGGTGAAGAAGGCCTTCGGGTTGTAAAGCCCTTTTGTTGGGAAAGAAATCCTATCGGTTAATAACCGGTGGGGATGACGGTACCCAAAGAATAAGCACCGGCTAACTTCGTGCCAGCAGCCGCGGTAATACGAAGGGTGCAAGCGTTACTCGGAATTACTGGGCGTAAAGCGTGCGTAGGTGGTGGTTTAAGTCTGCTGTGAAAGCCCTGGGCTCAACCTGGGAATTGCAGTGGATACTGGGTCACTAGAGTGTGGTAGAGGGATGCGGAATTTCTGGTGTAGCAGTGAAATGCGTAGAGATCAGAAGGAACATCCGTGGCGAAGGCGGCATCCTGGGCCAACACTGACACTGAGGCACGAAAGCGTGGGGAGCAAACAGGATTAGATACCCTGGTAGTCCACGCCCTAAACGATGCGAACTGGATGTTGGGTGCAACTTGGCACCCAGTATCGAAGCTAACGCGTTAAGTTCGCCGCCTGGGGAGTACGGTCGCAAGACTGAAACTCAAAGGAATTGACGGGGGCCCGCACAAGCGGTGGAGTATGTGGTTTAATTCGATGCAACGCGAAGAACCTTACCTGGTCTTGACATCCACGGAACTTTCCAGAGATGGATTGGTGCCTTCGGGAACCGTGAGACAGGTGCTGCATGGCTGTCGTCAGCTCGTGTCGTGAGATGTTGGGTTAAGTCCCGCAACGAGCGCAACCCTTGTCCTTAGTTGCCAGCACGTAATGGTGGGAACTCTAAGGAGACCGCCGGTGACAAACCGGAGGAAGGTGGGGATGACGTCAAGTCATCATGGCCCTTACGACCAGGGCTACACACGTACTACAATGGTAGGGACAGAGGGCTGCAAACCCGCGAGGGTGAGCCAATCCCAGAAACCCTATCTCAGTCCGGATTGGAGTCTGCAACTCGACTCCATGAAGTCGGAATCGCTAGTAATCGCAGATCAGCATTGCTGCGGTGAATACGTTCCCGGGCCTTGTACACACCGCCCGTCACACCATGGGAGTTTGTTGCACCAGAAGCAGGTAGCTTAACCTTCGGGAGGGCGCTTGCCACGGTGTGGCCGATGACTGGGGTGAAGTCGTAACAAGGTAGCCGTATCGGAAGGTGCGGCTGGATCACCTCCTTTCTGGAAAACTGTCACACAAATTGAACGCCCACACTTATCGGTTGTTGGAAGAAGTCGCTGCGAAGGCGGGAAACTGCCCTGAGGCGGTGGCCGGCTTGGGTCTGTAGCTCAGTTGGTTAGAGCACCGTCTTGATAAGGCGGGGGTCGTTGGTTCGAGACCAACCAGACCCACCAAGTGCGGTGCCATGCGAAGCGACACGACAATGCGATTCCTGGGGGATTAGCTCAGCTGGGAGAGCACCTGCTTTGCAAGCAGGGGGTCGTCGGTTCGATCCCGTCATCCTCCACCAACCAAAAAATGCTTCAACACCAAAGCGGCTTTGCAAAAGGCTGCTTTGTTGTTGATCGAGATAGAGCGATCAAACGGCTGTTCTTTAAAAATTCATAGAGTCGAATCAGCGTTGCCGGCGGAAAGCAGGAAACTGCACCGTGCCGCCGGTGACAAAAATTTGATTGCGTCAAAACGAACGAACTTTGTTTGTTCAAGTAATGACGAATAGTTCTCCAGGTAGAAATACCGAAGAAAGATTCACATTACGGCATAACGCGCGAGGTGAAAGACCTCGCAAGTCAAGACAGATGGCGGAGATGTTTCGAAAGAGACGTCAAAGTTATAGGGTCAAGTGACTAAGAGCATGTGGTGGATGCCTTGGCGATGATAGGCGACGAAAGACGTGATAGCCTGCGAAAAGCTTCGGGGAGCTGGCAAATAAGCTTTGATCCGGAGGTATCTGAATGGGGAAACCCACCTAGCGATAGGTATCGTTGACTGAATACATAGGTCAACGAAGCGAACCGGGTGAACTGAAACATCTCAGTAGCTCGAGGAAAAGACATCAACCGAGATTCCGAAAGTAGTGGCGAGCGAAATTGGAAAAGCCTTGCAGTGATAGCGCGCTGGTTAGCAAAACGGGATGGAAAGCCCGGCCATAGCAGGTGATAGCCCTGTATGCGAAAGCCAACGTGTGGTACTAGGCTGCAGACAAGTAGGGCGGGGCACGAGAAACCCTGTCTGAACATGGGGGGACCATCCTCCAAGGCTAAATACTCATCATCGACCGATAGTGAACCAGTACCGTGAGGGAAAGGCGAAAAGAACCCCGGGAGGGGAGTGAAATAGATCCTGAAACCGCATGCTTACAAAAAGTAGGAGCCCGCAAGGGTGACTGCGTACCTTTTGTATAATGGGTCAGCGACTTACATTCAGTGGCAAGGTTAACCGAATAGGGAAGCCGTAGAGAAATCGAGTCCGAATAGGGCGAATTTAGTCGCTGGGTGTAGACCCGAAACCAAGTGATCTACCCATGGCCAGGATGAAGGTGCCGTAACAGGTACTGGAGGTCCGAACCGACTAGTGTTGCAAAACTAGCGGATGAGCTGTGGATAGGGGCGAAAGGCTAAACAAACTTGGAAATAGCTGGTTCTCTCCGAAAA
Source organism: Microseira sp. BLCC-F43 (assembly GCF_041929235.1). Classification (NCBI taxonomy): domain Bacteria; kingdom Bacillati; phylum Cyanobacteriota; class Cyanophyceae; order Aerosakkonematales; family Aerosakkonemataceae; genus Microseira; species Microseira sp. BLCC-F43. Next base: position 242 of record NZ_JBHFNP010000309.1, on the reverse strand, counting down.
CTATTTAGGTAGTGCCTCAAGTATTACCGTCGGGGGTAGAGCACTGTTTAGGCTAGGGGGTCATGGCGACTTACCAAACCTATGCAAACTCCGAATACCGATGAGTACAGCTTGGGAGACAGAGCACCGGGTGCTAACGTCCGGACTCAAGAGGGAAACAACCCAGACCGCCAGCTAAGGTCCCTAAAATTGGCTAAGTGGGAAACGAAGTGGGAAGGCTAAAACAGTCAGGATGTTGGCTT
>NZ_JBHFNP010000308.1:0-33927 GCF_041929235.1 Microseira sp. BLCC-F43 | reverse complement strand
GCAATGTTGGCACCGGATTCGTTCCCCGCCAGACTCAGGTCGAAGCTGTTGTCGTTGGTAATGCTGTCGCTGCTGCTGCTACCTGTATCGCTGAAGCTGGTGAGGGATAAAGTGCCCGCTGTCGGTGCTGTCGTGTCTACGGTGACGCTGTAAGCACTGCTATTGCTGCTGTTACCTGCGGTATCGGTGCTTCTCGCTGTAAAGCTGTAGGTTGTACCGTCGGTTAGCGTGGCCGTGGTGAATGTCCAGTTCCCACTCCCATTGGTTGTTGCTGTGCCGAGTTGGGTTGCACCATTGAACAAGGTGACGGTGCTGTTGGCTTCTGCTGTGCCGTTGAGTACCAGAACTGTATCGTTAGTGCTGCCTCCGTTGGCAACTGTTCCAATCACTGGAGCAACATCATCAGCGACACTTGTAATCGTTGGTGTGGTTGGTGCAATGGTGTCGAGGGTTGCACTAGAGATGGGAGTAAATAGTCCTGTAGTAGTTGAGGGAGTGAGTGTTGTTTGGCCACCACTCCTCAAGAAGTTAAAGGTTGGGGCAGATGGAGAGGTATTCGTAGTTGTATTCAGACTACCCGAACCGTTATCACCATTCCCCTGATAAACCTTGAATTGAAGGGAATTTTGATAGTTATTAATCTGACTATCCAGTATGGTATTCAGATTAACCGAGAAACTATAAGTTGCGTTGGTTCCACTTGTCGATGCTGGTTCGGCAATCTGCCAGTACAAAAGCGTATTGCCACTGTATATGGCTAGGAGAAACTTAGCACCTTGATTGTTACTTCCACCAACTGAGTTAGCATTCCCTGCGATGGTAAAGTTAGTTTCTGATGAGTTGATGATCCCATCGCTGCCAATTCCATTCAAGGTTTCAGAGGTGATTGCTAAAACTTCTGAATAGCCAACTAGCTTGGCAGTATCAAAGTAGGTTGTCTTGTTGTTGGTTAATTGCCAAGTTCCACCTTGTTGTATAGCACCTACTTTTCCCGTTGCTGCGGCAACTGTTGCTCCTGTCAGATGTTCTAATTCTGCTATGAATTGATGCTCTGCTCCGACTTCGCAGCTATAGAGGGCTATTTCTTCAACGCACCATTCTTGTAACAGTGCTGCTCTCGACTGCAATTGTTCCCCATTCAAGGGTTTTGCACCGATATGAACTACCCCAGGAGCGCCGTGCGCTGCGATCGCTAATCGTTTGGCTCCCGTTACCGCTAACAACCGCGTAATTACCTCTAGGGCATCATCCTGTGGGTTGATGGTGTAGGCGATCGCTCCAGGCACCAGTGCATTATAAAGGATGTCTAAATCCTGCACGCGGCTATCAAATACGACTAATGATGGGTAATTAATCTGTGCGAAATCGAGCGATGCTATGCCTTGCATCAAGGATTGTTCTGATTTGATTGCGCCGATTGCGTTAACTGTCATGACCAATTTTTCCTTTCCAACCAATAGATATCGACAACCTTTCAGACTCACTTCTGTCAGGCTAAAAACTACGCAAATCTCTATTCCAAAACGCACTCATGCTTTCGGAACAACGATTTTCTTGCTTTCACCAGGCGTTACTTAAATAACTCTGGATTTTGAGACAGCGTTGTCGAGCAAGTTACTTTTCCACAGTTACTTACTCAACAAAATTTGCTTTCGAGAGAAAGTTGAAACACAAAAAACAGGATCAATCGCACGGGTTACCCTATATTCCTGCCATTAATTCACACATACTTCTGCATAGGAATGCCAATCACCAGCGAGTGATAAATGCCAGGATTTACCAACCATATAGAGATGTATTTAGTATTAGCACCCGATTTTAATCGCGTTCCATGTTTTTCTCTTTGAAAACCGTTTGTCTGTAAAAAATATACCAGCAGTTAAGTATGTTAGTTTTAATTGCGTTAATTTTTACATAAAATTTATATAAGCTTTACATGTTCTTCATATAACCCCCCTCGGAGGTTATCTCCGTATGAATATGGTCAATCATTGGTTGGTGAGTGCGATCGCTGACCAAGAAGACGCCCAGATGGGGTGATGGGGAGATGGGGAGATGGGGAGATGGGGAGATGGGGAGAGCGACCCTGCTCAGGATCGAAGCACCTGGTCTAGCAGCCCTCCCGAATTTAAACGCGCTAAAAGGAAAAATTTCTTCCTGGTTGGAATCCCTTGACTTTAGGCATGGGGTTTCCCCGCAGAGCGAGCGTCCCTGTGTCCAGTGCGACCTCTTCAAACTCACGGTGCTGAAAACCTAAGCAATCGCATTCAAGTACCATCAGATACATAACTAAGAGTTCAAATTCAATCGCACCTTCGCCTTTCCCAAGCACAGATACTTTGCCCTTAGGAAAATATGTATGGTTTTATACTAAAGATTCCCTGGCCTCACCGATGGCGATCGCGCCAACCTATAATGGCTGCGGGACAGGTGATATCATGTCCGGTGGCATCAGTTGTATATAGTTAATTGTGCGAAACACAGTTTTTTCCCTCCCACCTGCACAAGATCCCACCTGCTCACCCTAAGCCTAACGCTACCTTAGCCGAGCGGACATGATATGAGAAGAACGAGTGTCCCATCGCTCGATGCTTTCTGTCAGTTAGTTCCAAACGCCTCTCTCTCGCTCCCCCCCCGCCCGGAAATAAATTTCCCAGGCGAGTAGCTTAAGTCGGTTAAAACCGACTAATTTTCTCCTATCTTCAGTCCGTTTCAACGGACTTTAGCTATTAGCCAGGGGTTTAAACCCCTGGCGGGCTGTTGGGCTTTTGGGCTGTTGGGCTTTTGGGCTGTTGGGCTTTTGGGCTGTTGGGCTGTTGGGCTTTTGGGCTGTTGGGCTTTTGGGCTGTTGGGCTTTTGGGCTGTTGGGCTGTTGGGCTGTTGGGCTGTTGGGCTTTTGAGCTTTTGGGAATCAGGCTCAAAACAAGTAAGAGCGAGGTTATCCTCGCCCCTACTTTATATAAGGCTTTCGGTTTAGTTCTTGCTCATATTGGGCGACCAACTGGGCGGCTTTATCTAAAGGAGTTGGTCGAGTATATAATAGCCGCTTGGCATCAGCCCCGATCTGGGAGAGAATAGCATTTTCTGCTAGTCCCCGCGCTAGGGCTTTGGCTTGGAGGGCGTCGAGTCGTCCGCGCAATTCTGCTCTTAATTCTAGAGGAGCTTTGTTGGCTGCGTAGGCTCTTTCCTCTTTAGCTATATATTCCTTCACTTTGGCTGTCCAGTTTTCCAGACCAATCCGAATCGAATTTAAAATATTTTCCCCAAATTTAGTTTCCAGTCTGGTCAGCCATTGACTCAAAGCCTCTATCTGCGCGGGATCTAAAGGCGTTTGCCAGGTTGAATGGTCGGCGATCTTTTCCTCACTTTCCCTCAACGCGGTTTCCGCTTGGCGGTTAAGTTCGCTTAATTGGGAGAGGAGATGATGGGCGCAAGCAAACTTTTCCCTCATCTGATTCTGCTGTCTTACCGACTCTTCCAACGTCGCTTTCACCCGCAAAATCAGCGGTTTAATTTCCCGAGCAAAATTGGCGCTAACTCCCAACGGATCGCTTTCAATCTTGTCGCGCAACCCATTAATTTTTTGCCGCGCCGCCGATAATTCGCCCACAGAACTTTCTCCTAGCGAGTCTGCTAACCGTTGCAGGGATACAATTTCGGCTTCAGAGGCAGCTAGCTCGGCTTCTAAGCGCATCCAAGCTGCATCTACCTCTAAAACGGCATTTTTTGCCACATCGAAGGCGCTGGTCATTGCAGCGAGGAGTTCGAGGGGCGCGATCGCATTCGCAGTTTGCGCCACACTCAGCAGTCCCCTTTGTGCCAGGGGAATTTGCACAACCGCCAATTGGATCGAAGTTCCTGTTAAAATTTGTTCGATTTCTTTAACTTTCACCTCGGATACCCATAACGGAGATAGTTGCTTTCGCAATTCGGTTGCTTGATTAATTGTTTTAATCAGCAAGTCGAAATGTTGAAACAACTCGTTCATCGCCTCCAACGCAGGCGTCACCCGCGCCAAAGTTATTCCCGCTAGCTGTACGGGAGGGAAACCGGAAACACCGCACAGCCGCTGGTAAGTTGGAAGTTCGTGTAAGTCTATAAGATTTTGACTTGCTAGGTCAATTTTCTGCTTCCAGTCGGCTAACAATTGGTCAATTTCTTCAACAGTCACAGCCGTTGCCTTTTTCCCTACTATATATATGTAAATTCACGATAAAGAAATGTTATTACCGAAACTGACCAAGAAGACGCAAAGACGCCGAGAAAGGGAGACGTGGAGAATGAAGATGGGGAAGAATTCTTTCTTGTCTTCCTCATCTCCCCCTCTCCGCGTCCCCGCGTCCCCCACTCTCCGCGTCCTCTTCAACATAGACCTATGAAAAGTACACTGCGCGAGCTTTTAATCCTACTCACCGTCCTAGTAGCTGGAATCAGCCTCACAGAAGCTGGGATGACGATACCCGCTAACAACACCGCCACCAAACAGACAAGAAGCTGCACTCCCACGACATGTACGCCTTATAGAGCCAACTTTGAACGCGCGATCGCCAATGGTACAATCAGACGACCAGAGCGCGTTCCGGGGGTAGAGCAAGCGATCGCATTAGCAGATCGTGCCATGACGCGGGGCGATCGCAACGAAGCCGCCCGCCGTCTCGCCCAAGCCTTAGTCATCCTATCCGAAGAACAAGGAACCGAAAGCGCGATCGCTTACGAGCGTACCTTAGAAGCCGACATGAAAGCCAAAAAAGGCCAGCCCCTCAGAACAGCTTTACCCTTATTTGGACGCATCTTTCCCCAAAATCGCAATCCGTTTAGGTAATTGGTAATTGGTAATTGGTAATTGGAGGTATCGAGTATCCTGATTTACCAACAACTTACCTCTTCTTTTCTCTTTCCTCTGCGTTCTTTGTGCTGGGTTTCGCTTCACTCTTGTGGGGTGGGCATTCTGCCCGCCCTTGAGTTTCTTTATTGCAGAAGTTTATTCAACCCGCCCTATGCGCTCATAAGGCCAAAATCTCTTTGTCGCTTTACCAATAATATTCTCACGAGGAACAGGCCCCCAGAAATGACTATCGCAGCTATTGTTGCGGTTGTCACCCAATACTAAATAAGACTTAGCAGGCACGGTAACAGGGCCAAACTGGTAATTTGGAGGCGATTCAATATACTTTTCCTGCAACGTTTGATTGTTAATATAAACCTGCTCTCCCTTAATCTCTACTTTGTCTCCAGGTAGCCCAATAATTCGCTGAATAAAGGCATTCCGCAATTTGGGATTGCTAGGCTTTGTTATATCTGTAGGCGAGTTCGACCAACTATCGTTTGGGTCGGAGGTAGAAAAGCTACCGAAACAAGCGGCAGCTTTCTCAGGAGCCATAAACACCACAATATCTCCCCGCTGTGGCTCTTGAAAGCGGTAATTCAGCTTGTCGATAATCAAGCGATCGTTAATTTGCAATGTAGGAAGCATCGATCCCGATGGAATATAGCGAGCTTCTGCCACAAAAGTTCTAATCAAAAATGCTGGAATAGCCGAAATTAATAGAGGAACGATAATTAATAGAGCCAAAATCTTTATGATAAGGCTTCTAGATCTTTCCCTACGAACAGGTGCAGCAATATAAGCGTGATAAGCCACAAAATGAGAAATCATAAAATTTATAATTCCCATAATTCTACCCCCAACTAATGGAGCCAGAGCAAGGATTGAAAGCACATACATCGTACATAACAAAGCACCTATAAAAAATTTTCCGATATAAATGTGACCTAATCCAGGGATAATTCTTGAAAGGAATACAGCCAGCCAAGGGTCTTTACTGGTTTTCCTCAATGCTTCAAAGCTGCGATTATTTGCCTTTCTTGCACATCGATGAGCATCAAACAGATTCCAAATATTAACTACTACAGTAGAAAGCAATAAAATGAAACTTATTCCTATATCACCCGTGGGGCTAAAGAATAACCATCCTGCAATACCAATTAATAAAATGTAAGAAATTATCAAACCGATGCCGCGCCCTACATTACCCGCATATATCTGTCCAATTCCCGGAAAAAGCATTGATAAATTTACGGCAAGCCAAGGCTCTTTACCACGCTCTGTGCTATTCATAATTACCTATGTTTCTATTAGCAAAAAGTAGCTCGATAATAACATATCGAGCTACCAATATCCCTACAAACCCAAATCTACCGCAATCCGATGAGCGCAAGCGAAACCAGAAAACGCCACCGCATTTAAACCTTGACCGGGAAACGTACTATCTCCCACGCAATACAAACCGGGAATTGATGTACGATTAAACGGCATTCCCAACAACCCCATTAACTTGCGGCGAGGAATTGGCCCATAACTGCCATCTACTCGTCCCAAATAGCGGCGATGGGTGCGGGGCGTCCCCACTTCCATATAATCCAATCCGGCATCTAAACCGGGGAAAATTGTCTCCAATCTTTCGATAATTCTTCCAGCAGCCTCTTCCTTTTTCTCCTCGTACTCATCCGGCGACATTCCCTGCCAATCATCCACCCAACTGGGTGTAAATACGTGCAGAATGTGATAACCTTCGGGTGCTAAAGTCGGGTCAAGCAGCGTGGGAATTGAAATAAAAATCGTCCCTTCTGGTGCCTCCATCTTGTCCCAGTCTTCCAGTACAATGTGATGGCACTCCGTACCCAAGGGCAGAACGCTGGCCTCGACCCCTAAATGCAAACTCAAAAAACTCGGCGATTTTTGATAGCGTTTTTGCCATTTCTTCTCAGCAACAGGCATGTCTTCTCGTGGCAATAGTTTCTCAAAAGTATCCCAGCGCGTGGCGTTGGAAACAATCCGCTTTGCCCGATAAACTTCCCCCGTAGCCAGCTGGACGCCTACTGCTTTTCCCTCTTCAGTTACAATCTTGGTTACCCTGGCTTTGTACTGAATTTGACTCCCTGCTTTTTCCAGTCCTTCGACTAATTTGAGGGCAATTTGACCGACCCCCCCTTTGGGGTAATTAATTCCGCCGTAATGTCGGTCGGAAAATACCATTCCGGCATTAATCATCGGCGTCATATCTGCTGGGACAACCGACCAACAATAGCATTCAATATCGATAAATTTCAGCAAAATTGGGTCTTTAATGTATTTGCGGGCGACTTCACCCGCATTTTGGGGCAAGTATTTCACCAATCCCAAACAAGCTCCCGGATGCTGGAAAAACACCCGCGTCAGATATCGCGGTTCTTCTAAAGACAGCAACTCCATTGCGTTCAGACAGTTGAACACCTCCCAGCACTCGTCGTAAAATTGGCGGATGCCGTGGCGTTCTTGCGGAAACTTTTCAATTAGTTCTTGCAAAAATTTCTCATAATTCCGATGCACTCTCAGATTTAAACCATCGGGGAGGTGGTAGTGAATTTGTACCGGATCGGGAATAGTTTCCAAAGTGACATTTACAGCTTGAAGGGCGCGAGTGAGAAGATTGGTAGTGCCTTTGTCGCCAAAGCCAAAAATCATCGACGCACCTACATCAAACCGATACCCCTCCCGTTCAAAGTAACCCGCACTACCCCCTGGGATGAGATATCCTTCCAGCACCAGCACTTTAGCACCCTTCGCCGCCAGTTGGGTTGCCGTCACCAGCCCTCCAATACCAGAGCCAATTACGATCGCATCAAACTCTGACGCAGTTGATTGAGTTTGAGCAGAAAACACCTGTGAGTTGTTCGATACGGAAGGCATGGAGTCAGCCGTCTAGAATAAATTTCTGATTTTCCAGTGTAACGCTTGCGATTGAGCTTACGCTCTCGCCCCCAAAGCCTGCCAAAAAAAATACGGACTCCAGCCGCTAACTGCTGACCGAGCCCGTCTGCCGTTCCTCACAGAGAAGAACACGAGAGAGGAGAACACTAAAAACAATATAACCTTGTTGATAATCAGTGTCAATACAATTGGGAAAATTTTTCAATTAGTCGGGGTTGGGGAGAGGCAAGAGGAACGAAGGGCAGCGTTTGATTGGATACCGCGAGGTTTTATGATTATTCAAGGCTTGGAACTGGCATCCTTCGCGTTTCGCCAACAACACCCGCCCACTTAGCAATCCAAAACCCAAAATTTTCATGACTTTGCAGTTACGTGTCTACGTGCCTCCTCATCCTTTAATCAAGCACTGGTTAGGCGTTGCCCGCGATGCGGGGACACCACCGGCACTGTTTAAAAGCGCCATCAAAGAATTGGGACGCTGGCTGACTTATGAGGCGGCGCGGGAATGGTTGCCAACCATCGAGACAACGGTGCAGTCACCATTGTCTGAATGTCCGGCAACGTTTATTGACCCAGAAGTGCCGGTGGTAGCAGTGCCAATTTTACGGGCAGGACTGGGATTGTTAGAAGGGGCGCAAACTGTACTGCCGAATGCATCGATATACCACCTGGGGATAGTGCGGGATGAGAAGACGCTAGAACCTACTTGTTATCTGAATCCCTTTCCAGAGAAGTTTGACCCCCAAACGCGGGTTTTAATTACCGATCCGATGTTGGCAACGGGCGGGACAATTATGAAGGCGATGGAGGAGTTGACTTTTCGCGGCATCGATGCATCGCTGGTGAGGATTATTTCAGTGGTGGCGGCTCCCCCAGCGTTGCAAAAACTCAGCGTTGCCTATCCGAGCTTGAATATCTACACGGCGATTATAGACGAGGGATTGAATAGCCAAGGTTATATTATCCCCGGATTAGGAGATGCGGGCGATCGCACGTTTGGCACTTTTTAGGGCAGGGGGAAGAGGACGCTCTGACGGGGAGACGCAAAGACGCGGGAAATGATGAAAATGGGGAAGAAATTACTTCTACTTCCTCGTATGCAGCCTCCCCGCGTCCTTAGCGTCTTTGCGTCCCCACGTCTTCTTCCCCATCCCAAGTAGGCAACTGGAACTGCCACCAGGTAAGCTGGGAACAGAGGCGGTGAAATTGAATCCATTTTCCAAAATCTAAAATCCAGGCATTGTTATGAGTCAGCGTGATAATTTTGCAGCGGGTTTTATCGCCGGATCGGTGTTTGGCGGGATAGTCGGCGGGGTGCTGGGAGCAATGCTAGTTTCCAGAATCAACCACCAGGAAACCGACGAAGCCAAAACCCCGATCGTTGATGAAACCCCACCTGAGATTAAACCGGAGAAAGGGAAGAAACGTCAGATCGAACCAGGTGCATCCGAACAAAGGATAGAAATGGCTCGCCGCAGCTTGGAAGAGAAAATCGCTCAATTGAATCAGACAATTGACGAAGCTCGCCAGCAACTGGCTAAAGTAAATGGAAATTCTACCTTGGGGACGAGCGATACGGCTAGCGCCACACTGCGTGACCGCGCTCTCTCCAGAGACGCCTAAATTGACACATCCTGCCTCTGTAACCGATCCGATTACCGATCCGCGATCGCCACAGATCGGTTAAATTAAAGTCAAAAGTCAATAGCCTCGCCAAACTCCGCAAAAAGTACAGAACAATCATGGATACCGCAGTTGTACTGCTAATTACTACGCTTGCTCAGTTCTTGCAGATTTATTCGGTTCTGCTGATTATTAGGATTCTGTTAACCTGGTTCCCCAATGTCAACTGGTACGATCCGCCGTTTTCTATCCTCGCCCAGCTAACCGATCCTTACCTGAATATCTTCCGCTCATTTATTCCTCCATTGGGCGGCATGGACTTTTCCCCCATTTTGGCAATTCTGCTGCTCAATTTGGTTTCTTCCCTACTCGCTAGCCTGCAAAGAGCGGTAGTGTTTTAGTCATTAGTCATTGTCGAATTTGAACTGGTTTTCTAGGGGCACGGCGTCCCATTTTCTATCAAAGATTGTCGAATGCCGTGCCCCTGGTTTTGTAGGGGCGGGTTTAACGAGATATTTCCTAGTTCCACGAATTGGTTGGTAAAACCCGCCCTAAATTTGATTTCTACCAAAGATTGTAGAATGTTCCCTACAGCCAGCAATTCAGCTAACGACGCACTTTGCCTGCAAATCCAGATGCTTTAAACTGCTTCAATTTTAAAGGCGTTGGCTGAGTGGCGGCGACAGAAATTCTAAATTCAAAATCGCTGACTCCGGGTGGTACTTCCTCAATAGAACCTAAACGATTGCGATTTTGCATTACCGTATCGTTATTGGCATCGTAGACGCGACCGAAAATATCGGCGTTATAGATATATTTACCCGATGTATTTTCAGCTTTGCCAGCGATGATAAAGCAGTTAGCACGCTTGACAGAACCGCTGACGACTGACCCTTGTGCCACTTCGGGCGGACAGTCATGGTAAGAAAGGTCATACAGCTTGATTGGGGTTAACGCCCAAGCAGGTGGCGCTTCTACCCAGCTGATAATTGCGATCGCACAGGACAGCAGAAATACACTGAAGGCTCGAAACCGCATAATTTACACCAAAAATTGCTTGTTGCACGCTTCTTCATTCCCTCAGCTTACCGCTGGAGGGAGTCATTGTGCTTAGATTTGCAATTATATACGGTTCGATAATGCCTTTTTTAAACGAACCGCCAAGACGCCAAGAACGCCAAGAAGAAGAGGAAGAAGATTATAGGGGTTGTCGAACCGGATTTGGTATAACTGGGATAATCTACGAGGGACAATTTTTGGGTAAAATTCTGGCAATCAACTTAATTCAGACAAGGGGAAACGCGATGAAATTAATCGGTCGAATTCCCGGACAAGCTTATTTATTGCTTGCTATCCTGATTTTTGCGGCTGCTAATCCGATTATCCGTAGGCTAACGCAATTGGGAGCGCAGAATTTAATTGATGGTCGCAATCCCATCTCTTTCTGCAATGTATTGTTTGTGGGAAATTTATGCGCGTTGTTGGTTTTGGTTCCTATTTTACGCCCACAGTGGAATGCTAATTCCCTCAAACAAATTTCAAAGAAAAACTGGATCAGTTTGATTGCCGTGACTATTCTGGGAGGAACGTTGAGTCCTGCTTTAACTTTTTCGGCACTTTCTTTAACAACGGTTAATAATGTAGTTTTAATCGGACGGTTGGAACCGCCTTTAGTTTTGGCATTATCAGTTTGGTTGTTGCGAGAAAGAGTGAATTCTTGGGTGGTAGGCGGTGCAGTGGTATCGTTTATCGGTGTGGCGCTGACGATATTGCTGCAAAAACCAAGTGAAAATATGGTGAGTATGGGGGGTGGAATGGAGATTGGGCAGGGGGAATTACTCGCAGCGATCGCTGCGATTTCTTTAGCGGTTTCTACAAGTATCAGTAGAGCGAGTCTGCGTCAAGTACCTTTGGGAATATTCTCTATTTTTAGGACGGCGATGGGGGCGGTTGTTTTCTTTGTGGCAGCGATCGCATTATACGGAGCGGGGCATTTTATGGATGTCTTTTCGCCTTTTCTGTGGCAGTGGATGCTCGTCTACGGCGCTGTAATTATCGTGGGTGGACAGTTGTGTTGGTATACGGGTTTGAAAAGTTCTAGCGCCTCTGAAGTGTCTCTGGCTAGCTCTTTTAGCCCGGTAGCAGGAATTTGTGCGGCTTTTTTGATTTTAGGAGAAGCCCCCACGTTTGCACAATATGTGGGAGGTAGCGCCATCTTAGTTGGGATTGTTTTAACTCAGATGGGAAATATGCGATCGCGCGTTCAAGAAAGGGCGCTATCCCAAGTTAAAGATATGGATGGAGAAGTGGGTTTTAAAGGGGTTTAACTTGCCCAATTAGTCTGTAGGAGGATGCCAGCCTCCGAGCGTCCAACGACTCCGAGCTACAATAATTACTGGGTTATTCATTCGCCAACAAACAATTGTAGCTCGACCTACGGCATTTAGACCTTCAACTCTTGTGCCATCAGGACTCCATCCAAAGTGGTCAAGCCATCTTTGAGTGCGTGGATTAAATAAAGGTACAATTTCCCCAGTTAAAGGGTCAGTAGCTTCTGTAGAATCGCTCTTAAATTCGTTGCAAGAACGACAAGCCAAACAAAGATTTTCAAAGGTAGTCTCTCCACCTTTAGAGACAGGTTGAATATGATCGAATGTCATAGGAATTCCGCTGTTGGCTTCGCTTGTCAAACAATAACAGCAACGCCGACGATCGGTTTCTTCAATTCGAGTTCGTAAACTATCAGAAATATAGGTAGACACAAAAATTCAGGGGTTTGGTACAACATGCCCCCGCCAGCGGAGTAATACAGATGCTTGGGCTTTACGTAGCATAAAAAGATCGGCTTCGTGGCGCAGTGCCATCAATTCTAATCGTTCTGTTTCAGTTAGCGTAACGTTAGAATTGCGCTCAAGTAAAATGTTGTATCGCTCCATGTCAGATGCTGTTTTTCGGCTATGGAAAATCTGCCACAATGCATTGTCATCGAGTTTGTCTAAAGCGGCAATATCAGCTTGAAATTCTTCGGGTACATCATCCCAGGTGGGAGGACTCCCGACTTTTATAGCCTGGAGGATAACTTCTTCAAGCGATCGCCCGGTAGCAACAGCAGTGTTAACCAAGCGTTGATAGATAATTTCGGGAATTTGCAGTGTAACAGTTTCAACTGGCATATCCGTTTATAACCCTAAGTGCTGTCGTAAAGATTGACGCATTATGTCTACTGGGACATCTTGCTGCTGCAACCAAATTCTTAAGGCAGATGCACCTTGTTGCACCAGCATTTCTAAACCATCAATGGCGATCGCTCCCCTTTCTTGCGCTAATCTGAGAAACTGAGTCGGGTTGGGTGTATAAATTAGGTCGTATGCGATCGCTCCCTTTGGCAACAAATCCATTTCTTCCCTGGTGACGGGTGATACATCCACGTGTGGATACATGCCCACGGGAGTTGTATTCACCAATAAATCGGCATTAGAAAGCAATTCTGGGAACTTTTGCCAGGTATGGACCGTGAGTTTATCGATTAACTTTGAATTGCGCCAACTATCTAAAAAATAGTTTAATTTCTGCTCGTCGCGACCAACAACAATTATGTTTGCACAACCCAAAGAAGCACAACCCGCCACCACTGCCCGCGCCGCGCCACCATAGCCTAAAATTACGGCTGTAGTCTGATGCCAATTACTGGCGGAAAGATTCTGACTCCCCCTCTCCTCTATCAGGAGAGGGGGTAGGGGGGAGAGGTTCTTTAACGGCGCGAGAAATCCTTCCACATCGGTATTTGTGCCACTCCAACCATTTTCGGTACGCCAAACGGTGTTGACGGCTCCTACAGCTTGAGCAATGGGCGATACTTCAGATAATAGAGGGATAATTGCTTGCTTATGGGGAATGGTGACGTTAAAGCCAACGAGGTTATCGATAGCGGTGAAGCTGGCGATCGCTTGTTGCAAATTTTCCGGTTTTATGGGAAAAGGTACGTAAACATAATCTAGCCCCATATGGGCGAGGGCGGCATTTTGCATCACTGGTGAGAGGGAATGCTCAACTGGATAACCAATGATGCCTAGTAATTTAGTTTTACCTGTAATCATATTCCTAATACTGAATAGAGTAAGCAATGGGGTCAGGGGAAAGGGGATTTTATGAGTACGCTGGAAGCGGGGGTATTGCCACCGGGGACTAGGTTACGCGATCGCTATATAATTGAGCGGGTTTTAGGACAGGGAGGGTTTGGCGTCACCTACCTGGCTCAAGATATCGGGCGTTTCAACGAACCCGTCGCGATTAAAGAACTGACGCCCTTTGCCCAAGGTACTACTAGCTTGCAAAAAGCAGAAGAACTGTTTGAGCGAGAAGCGGCAATTCTCTACAAACTCAATCATCCCCAAATTCCCCGGTTTTGGGAATTCTTTCGCCAAGAGAAACGGCTGTTTTTAGCCCAAGATTATATTGCAGGCGAAACCTACCATTCTTTATTAAAGCAGCGAACCGGACGCGGCGCGAGCTTTAGCGAAGCAGAAATTATGCAACTGTTGCGAGATTTACTCCCCGTCTTAAGCTATCTGCATCGCAGCGGCGTGGTTCACCGCGATATCTCTCCGGATAATATTATCTTGCGATCGCATGACTTGCTTCCCGTTTTAATTGATTTGGGTGGCGTCAAGCAAATAGCGATGAATGTAGCTTATCAGCTAGCTGGAGGACACACTAGCAGCACTAACACCCGTTTGGGTAAACTTGGCTATGCGCCAGACGAGCAAATGCGATTGGGACATGTCGCACCTTATAGCGATTTATACGCTTTGGGCGTTACTGCTGTTGTTTTAATGACAGGTAAACAACCCCAAGATTTAATTGACCCCCATACAATGGAGTGGATTTGGGAGAAACAGCTAAGCGTCAGTTATCAAACGCGGCGAATTCTCAATCGCATGTTAGCAAACCAACCTGCCAAGCGGTTTCAATCCGCAGATGAAATCTTACAAATACTAGAATCAGGTGGAGTTGTAGCACCTTCAAAATATTCCAGCATCGACTATTCTGAAGACGAACCTGTCCCGCCAAAGAAACCAGAACCAGTTGGCGTATCTGAAATCAAAACTATATTTACTAACAATTCCGGGCAAGGGGCGCTATTAGATAATTCGCTGAAAGTGCCGCCGGAAATTCAAGGTTGGAATTGGGGTGCTTTTCTGCTACCGGGTGTTTGGTGTATCACCAATCGCGTTTGGATTGGACTGCTTGCTTGGACTGACCCAACTTTGATAATGTCTTTAGCGCTGCCTTGGTTGGCGATGGGATTTATTCTAGGCGTTAAAGGCAACGAATGGGCTTGGAAAAGTCGCAAGTGGGAAAGCGTTGCTGCTTTTCGTGCCCATCAAAGAGCGTGGGCAATTGTTAGTTTTGTCCTGATAGGACTTTTATTATTTTGCTTGTTGTGGATTGGTTTGATTGTATTTGTATGGTTAGGTTCAATAGGAAGATAATTGGCAGGTGAACTCACAAATAATTAACTCAAGTAGCAGCTAATGGCTAATGGCTAATGGCGAGATTGGTAAAAATGCTATATTAGCAATTAGCAATTAGCAATTAGCAAATTGCTTTAATTAATTCTACTTTTAGATAATATAACTATACCAACCTGTCATGCAAGCCCCCCAAATCTGCCAGTCAAGGGCGAAAAAGCCATCTTGCCTGTTATTCCTGAAACAGGCAAGACGCCTCTCATCCAAAAAGTCCCCCTACGCCTGATTTTGGTCGTGCCGTTCGTTTGGCAAATTTTTGCGGCTGTAGGAATAACAGGATATTTGTCCATACGCAATGGTTCCAAGGCAGTTAACGATGTGGCGACTCAATTGCGTCAGGAAGTCACTGCGCGAATTAAAGAACGTCTTGAAACTTATCTGGCAATGCCCCAACTTGTGAATCAAATTAATGCCGATAGCATTCGTTTGGGTGAGTTAGATATACAAAATTTTTCCCAAATGCAGCGCCATTTTTGGCAGCAAACTAAATGGTTTAAACAAGTAACCTATTTTAGTTTTGGCAACAATGCAGGGGAATTTATTGGGGTAGGACGCAACTCATATGGCAGCAATCGTATTGGCGTATCGGATAAATCTACCGGCTATTATCTCGTGGGTTATCAAGTGAATAGTCTGGGCGAACGCGGCAAGTTAATCGCTGACATATCGGTGGTAAAATATGACGCACGGGTGAGTCCTTGGTATCAAACTGCTATTAAAGCCGGTC
Source organism: Microseira sp. BLCC-F43 (assembly GCF_041929235.1). NCBI lineage: Bacteria > Bacillati > Cyanobacteriota > Cyanophyceae > Aerosakkonematales > Aerosakkonemataceae > Microseira > Microseira sp. BLCC-F43. Next base: position 18,296 of record NZ_JBHFNP010000308.1, on the reverse strand, counting down.
AAACAACTTGGACGTCTATTTATGTTTGGACATCGGGAGATATTGGCATTGATTCTGTCACTCCGGTTTACAATAAAGGCAAGTTGCAGGGAGTGCTATCAGCTTCTCTGACTCTCTCAGAAATCGGGCAATTTCTCAGTAAATTAAAAATAGGAAAGTCGGGACAAACGGTGATTATCGAACGTTCTGGATTGATTGTCGCTACCTCTATTGCCGAAAAACTTTGTCGTCCAGCATCGCCACCAATAACAGGCAAGAAAAAAGTTCCAAGAATGAAGGGAAGCAATAAATGTCAGCGACTCAAACTAACAGAAAGTCGGGAACCGCTGATTCGATCTAGCGGGAAACATTTGCTCAAAGAATTTGGCGATTTAAATCAGATTCAAAATACCAAACAAACCATTTTAAATTGGGAAGGAAAGCGGCAATTCTTACAAGTTACGCCTTTCCGAAATTCTCAAGGATTGGATTGGTTAATCGTGGTAGTGGTGCCAGAATCTGACTTTATGGAGAAAATTAACGCCAATACTCGCACGACTATTTTACTATGTTTAGGGGCGTTAGTTATAGCGACTGGATTGGGAATTTTTACTTCGCGTTGGATTAGCAAACCGATATTGAAATTGCGGGATGCTAGTTTAGCGATCGCTTCTGGCAATCTCGAGCAAAATATTACCATCAACGGGGTAGAAGAACTGAGGGTTTTAGGGATTGCTTTCAATCAAATGGGAGAACAAATGAAACAATCCCGCATTCAGTTAGAGCAAAAAGTTGAAGAAAGAACCCAAGAACTCGCACAAGAAATACGCGATCGCACCCTGGCACAAGAAGCATTACGAGAAAGAGCAAATATCCTCAACAACCAATATCAAGTTTTAACAGAACTTGCTAAATATTCTACCTTGCATCAGGGCGATTTACAAGCGAGTTTGAAGAAATTAACCGAAGCAACGGCAACGACTTTAGCAGTAGAACGAGTCAGCGTATGGCTTTACGATGAAACGAAAACGAACTTGGTTTGTATCGATGTTTTCGAGCCAAGTTCAAAACAGCATAAAGCCGAAACTAAACTATTAGTAGCCGACTATCCAATTTATTTTAGATCGCTGGAAAGCGAGCCATTCATCTGTGCCAATAATGCCCTAACCGATCCGAGAACGAGAGAATTTAATCAATCTTATTTAAATCCTTTAAACATCAATTCCCTGTTAGATGTTCCGATTCAGCGCGGTGAGGAAATAATCGGCGTTGTATGCCTAGAACAAGTGGGATTTGCCCATAATTGGACGCTAGAAGCACAAAGCTTTGCTCGTTCCATCGCCGACTTAGTTTCCCTTGCCATCGAAAGCCGAAATCGCCGACAAGCAGAAATTGCGCTGCAACAAGCTAAAGAAGTGGCTGAAGTTGCCAATCAAGCAAAAAGCGAATTCCTCGCCAATATGAGTCACGAACTTCGCACCCCTCTCAACGGAATTTTGGGTTACGCTCAAATTCTGCAAAATTCACCAAAACTAGGAGAAAAAGAACGGAACGGCATCGAGATTATCTACGAGTGCGGCTGCCACTTGCTGACGTTAATTAACGATATCTTGGATTTATCTAAAATCGAAGCGAGGAAAATGGAATTATGCCCAAGCGATTTTCATTTTCCCTCCTTTGTGCAAGGTGTTGCACAGATGTGCCGCATCCGTGCCGAACAGAAAGATTTAAGTTTTATTTGCCAACTCGACCCCCATTTACCAATTGGCATTCGTGCAGATGAGAAACGCCTGCGACAAGTCTTGCTAAATTTATTAGGCAATGCGGTTAAATTCACCAAAGTTGGCTCGGTTACCTTTAGCGTCAGCGTCATCCAATCAGAATTACCAGATAAACAAGATAGGGAGCCTAAAAATTATCAAATTCGCTTTGCGATTAAAGATACCGGCGTTGGCATGACCCCGGAAGAATTAGAAAAAATATTTTTGCCCTTTGAACAAGTGGGGGACAATAAATTTAGATCCGAAGGAACGGGACTGGGACTAGCAATTAGCCAAAAAATTGTTCAAATGATGGGTAGTAACATTCAAGTGACGAGTCAAATTGGTGTAGGTAGCGAATTTTGGCTTGACTTTACCTTCCCCGTCGCCGTTGAATCGGTAGATTTTACTTGCAATAATCAAACAGGAGAAATTATTGGTTTTTCGGGTAAATCGCGGCAAATCCTTGTGGTCGATGACAGTCAGGAAAATCGCTCTGTAATTGTCAATTTGATCGGGCCTTTAGGATTTGAATTGACAGAAGCGACCAACGGAAAAGAAGCTTTAGAAATTCTCACACAGTTGAAACCAGACTTGATAATTGCTGACTTGGTGATGCCAGAAATAGATGGTTTTGAACTGATTCGTCGCATCCGAAAAACGCCAGAATTAAAAGACACGATTATTATTGCTTCTTCAGCCAGCGTGTATGAAAATGACCGGCATAAATGTATGGATTTTGGCAGTAATGACTTTTTAGCTAAACCGATCGAAGCAGAGATATTATTTGAGAAGTTACAAAAGTATTTGCAGTTGGAATGGATTTACGCTGCTAGGAAGTCAGAGGCAAGCAAACCAGCGACTCTAGAAGTGATTCCGCCGCCAGCAGCCGAACTAGAGAAACTTTACGATTTAGCGCTTAGAGGCCATTTAAAAGGGATTGCTAAACAGTTACAAAACATCGAGCAAATCGATGATAAATATCTGCCCTTTACGTCAGAAGTTAAAGAATTAGTACGCGGGTTTAAACTGAAAAAAATTAAGGAATTTATAGGTAGATATCGTTAGGTAATAGCTAATTGCTAATAGCTCATAGCTAATTGCTAATTGGTCATGGGAATATTTTACGGATATACTATTAGCCATTTCCTATTAGCAGTCCTAAAAGTGACAAATTAATGACTTTTAGGTTCTATTTGTTGTGCAGTTGCTTCTTTTTGAGCGGTAAAATTAACGGCGTTGGGAATTGAACTTAGGTTGATTTTACCTTTGAGAGTATTTCCATCTACTATCCCTTGAAGGATGAGAAACTGATTCTGACATGATTTTAGCTGGGGAACTGCACCGGACATCGACAATTTTTTCTCGCTGAATTTTCCGAGCAGCGAAGGTTTTTCCTTCACAATAGTTTGGGAATCGACATGGTTTTTGGTAGGCAATAAAGACCCGTTTAAATAAATGCCAGATTGCTGAATTTCTAGCACTAATGCTTCAGCTTGGAGACATCCGGGTAAATTTTTGGCGTCTATGCGATAGCGACCTTCAATAGGCGGGGAAGCTTTAAGACTGGACTCGCCGTAAGCTGTGACGACTTTAAACAGCACCACGACCGAACCAATAGCAACACCATAAAATATTAAAGACTTGAGGTTGAAGTGACTCATGTTGATTTTAGATTTTAGATTTTAGATTTTAGATTTGGGATGAAACGATCGATCGCTTGAGGGGGATTGTTATTGGTAAAACCCACCCCTACATCTCACTTGCTCACTTGCTCACTTGCTCACCTGCTTGCGTGTTTTCTTTCCCAAGTACGGAGGCGAGGTGAGAGGTAACTTGAGCGTAGCGGCGGGTAATTAATAGGGATGATTGACATTGGACGGCTAATTCATCGGTGTAGCGTCCTAAAGTTTGACGTTCGATACCCCAGGTGCGACTGGTACCGGCGATGGTGAGGTCAACGTTTTGGGACATTTCTACGACTGCTTGAATGGGTTCTGGAGCTTCTACAATTTGGATGTGGATGCGCGATCGCACTGCATCTGGCAATTGTTCCATTACCGTGCGAAATTCGTAACTCAAGTCATTTTGAGACTGATTCTGCTGATTTACCTGTAAAACCGTCAGGCGGCTGTTATCGTTATTAAATAGCAATCTTAAGGCAATTTCCAGTCCCAAATCGTCGTGGAAATTTGCCGAATATGCCACTAATAAATTTTCTAATTTTTCCTGTCCCCGATTGACAAAAACTGCTACATCTACAGGGGCGATGCTGAGAATTTGTCCTACTCTTCCACCCAAGCGATTTGTACTAAAAGCTGGGCGATGCCATCCTACTAAAATTAGATCGGCGCGATCGAGGACGGCGAGTTGTGCGGTTTCCCGCGCTACATCGTGGGAAATGCGAAAAATCGGATGCACCTGATGGCGCATTTCGGCAGGTTCTATACTGGCAATTAATTCGTCTAAACGCGATCGCCGTTCGTTTATTAACCTTTCTGCCTCAACGGGGGTACTTTGAAATAAATAATCTTCTTCTAATTCAATTAAGCTTAAGGGATGCACGATCGAGGGTTGCAATTTATTCCCCGCGATCGCAACTGCTAATTGCACTAACCCTTTCTGCGTGCTGGGATTGGCAACGGGGACTAAAATTCGATAAGTCGGGACGGGAGTTGCGGGTATTTGGGATGGTTCTGTTGTTTCCTCCGCCGTTTCCAATACGTCCAATTGAATCAGCTTTTTCGGATAAGTCCATTCCAGCAACGGCGAGGTCATAAATGTAGTCACCAATGCCATAATTACCAGCATGGTAAACAACAACGGCGTAATCACTCCTAAACTCAAACCGATATTTAATACAATTAGCTCGGTAAGTCCTCGCGTATTCATTAACCAACCCAGTGCAGAAGCTTCCCGATGTTCGATTCCAGAGACTCTTGCTGCTGCATAAGTGCCGACGTATTTACCTGCGATCGCAACTGCTAAAACTGCTAAACACAACAACCATAATTCGGGACGGTTAAGCAAACCGATTTGCGTCCTCAACCCGCTATAAGCGAAAAATACCGGCAACAGAAATATTAAAACAAAGTCTTCAGTTTTCTCGGCTAACTCGCGCACCAAACCGGCATTTTTTGGCATTGCCGCCCCTAATAAAAATGCTCCAAAAATCAGGTGAATGCCGATCCATTCGGTAATTAAGGCAGAAGCAACCACACCCATATAAATTAGTGCTAAAACTAACTGGGTGAGTCTTCCCGTGCGACGGTAGTAGGTGGCGAGTCGTTGCAAAAACCACCGCACCACCGTCAGCATGAAGGTGATATAAACCAGCGATTCGATAATAGTAGGTAAAGCGCCAGCCATGCTGTTAGTGCGCGTCACTGCGATTGCCACTGCTAGCAAACACCACGCCGTCACATCATCCACCGCCGCACAAGTTAGCGCCAAGGTTCCTAAGCGCGTACTTTGAAGGTTATTTTCGGTAATAATTCGCGCCAAGACTGGAAAAGCGGTAATCGACATTGCTGCCCCTAAAAATAGGGCAAAGGCAGTAAACGAAACGGTAGAATTGGAAACTAGCGGGTAAAGTAGCAAAGATAGCAAAGTTGCCAGGGAAAAAGGCACGATAATGCTAACATTTGATGTTAAAATAGCGACATCTAAGTTGCCTTTAAGATATTTTGGGTTTAATTCTAGGCCGATCAAAAACATAAAAAAGATCAGCCCTACCTGAGATAGCACATCGAGAAACGGAATAGTGTTTGCCGGGAACAATTGAGCGGCTAAATCTGGTGCAACCCAACCAAACAACGATGGCCCTAGCATTATACCCGCTACAATTTCGCCGATGACCAAGGGTTGATTTAGCCAGCGAAATACTAACCCCACCACTCGGGAAAGTCCAATGACAATCAGAACTTGAAGTAAAACTAGAACGACTGGGTGCATGGGAAAGCCTCTGGTATCTAATTGGAGGGTTTGAGAGGGTTAGCCCCCTAAGTTTACCGTCCAAGCCAGTCAGTGGCTAGCGATCGCATGTTAAGTTAAATTGCTGAGTGGCGCTCGCGCTCTTAATACTATCTTTAGCATTTCCCTGAGCCAAGGATTTAGATGTTGCTAAAATCTACCTCTTTTTCAGCGATCAATATATGATGAAACCCCAGGGAATAAGGTACTGCCATAAAATGCGCTATAAGTTTTGTTTTCAAGCCAAAAGTGCCTTAAAAAGTTAGCATTATTTCGGCAATCGCCAAATCTTGATAGTATGGTCTTCACTCCCACTAACAAGTGTGTTTCCATCTGGACTAAAAGCAACAGCATTAACTCGGTTTGAATGTCCAGTCAAAGTGCAAATTTCTTGCCCTGTTTTGCAATTCCACAGTTTAATACTTTTGTCCCAACTGCCACTAGCAAGGGTTTGTCCATCCTGACTGAAAGCAACAGTACGGACATAATTTGAATGCCCAGTCAAAGTACGAATTTCCTCTCCGGTTTTTACATTCCAAATTTTGATATTGCTGTCCATACTACCACTAGCAAGCGTTTGCCCATCAGGGCTGAAAGCGATGGAAAAAACCCCTCGTGAATGCCCAGTTAGAGTGCGAATTGCCTGTCCGGTTTTCAAATCCCACAACCAGATATTTTTATCCCAATTGCCAGCAGCAAGTATTTGTCCATTGGGACTGATGCTGAGAGATTGATCTTTGAGTCTATCGCTAGGAATTGTGTAAATTGCTTGTCCTGTGTTTAAATCCCACACTACGATTCCTTCACTGGAAAAAAGTTCTCCACTGCTACTAGCAAGTGTTTGTCCATCGGGGCTGATGGCAATAGAATCAAGCGACTTTGAATGCCCTGTCAGAGTGCGAATTAACTGTCCCGTGTTTAGATTCCACAGTTTAATAGTATAATTTTCTTCTTGATTAGCCATAGTCTGTCCATCCCAGCTCATAGCAGCAGGATATGAACCTGTAAAGGTGCGACTTAACTGCCCCGTATTTAGATTCCACAACCTAATAGTCCCATCATTGCTGCTACTAACAATAGTCTGTCCATCTGGGGTAACGGCGACAAAATAAACCGGGTTTGTATGCCCAGTCAAAGTGTTGGTTAGATCAACTTTTTCCCAAGCGAACGTTTTGGTTTGCATCATTTCAATTCCTTATTGTTGGATTTATTTTGGTCTGTATGTTGAAGAGGCGCGTTTTTATTAATCTGTTACCAATGTTTCAAACTGGTAAACTTGGCGAGACTCTTGGCGCACGCGCCCGGATATTGCTGCTTGCTGCAAAGTCATAAAAGCGTTGAAATCTTCCACGTCGTATTTAGCTTTTAAAAGCTGGCGGAGTTGATTTTCTGCGGCTACACTCAGATAGCCAGTGGCAAGAGCTTGTTGCACAATGTCTCGGATTAAAACCATACTCAATAATGTCAAAATATTGTGAATCTCGCCTGTTACTCATGGAAAAAATGACTGTTTTATGCCAGCGATCCAAAATTTAGTTATGTAACGAAATACATCACGGCTGGTGGATCGCTGGCAACGTCAATCCACCTTTGTTTCTCGGAAAAATCTTCGCGAATGTTGTAGTAGCACGGCAAGCATAAAATGTTAGCTTGGACAAAATATTTCGCTTGTTCCCTAGTCGCAGCGATCCCAAGGCAAACACCAAAGTTTCTCTGAAAAATCTTCGACTTGGAACTGTAGATATGCCTCCCTTCCGCACTCGCGTTCGCAGCAAGAAACTAAGGTGATAGGAGCCTTGGCAATTACGCAGTCTGATCCTCCAAAAGTTTGACTTTTTCTGCTAATGCCAATATTGTCTTTTGTTGCTCTTTCAGCGCTTGAGTTAAGACGGCTACGATATCCATCGGACTAAGTGCTTTTCTGTCAGAAGTTGCCACCAAGTCTGGAACATCTTCCGCAATAAATCCAATATGCAGATTTTTTTCGCTATCTGCTTTGTAATTGAATTTAACCGGGTTGAGTTTTTCTAATGCTGCAACGGCTTCTTTTCCGGAAAGTTCGGCAATATTCTCCTTTAATTCCCTCGATGAACCTTGGGTTAAAGTGCCACCGACGTGGACATTGCCATTGGGGAACATCGTCAGCGGAGTAATATAGGGTAAAAAATTTCCCGATGCCGAAGTATTAACATCAAAGCGCAACATACCAGCATCCAAAGGCATTCGCCAAAGTCCCCCCTCAGTTAGCGAGCGATCGCTTTCACGGAAGGCTAAAGGAACAGCCCCATCTTCGATTGTAAGACGAGCGTATTGTGGATTCGTTGTCCCGATACCAACTTTACCTAATTTTAGGCTGATTGAGCGTCTCCAAGTACCATCATATTTGTCATAGAAGTTAACCGGATAACTGGTACCATCGCTGTCTAAATTGATGGCAAACCTTTCATTTCCGGCAGAATCTCTGGCTCCAAAAAATGTAGAAACACTCTGAGCGACGATGGGGACATTGTTCGGGAATCCTCCCGGCGCTACAACATGTAACCGATTTTGTGGCGCAGAGGTTCCAATGCCGATGTTGCCTGTGTTTTTAATTGTCAGCAAATCTCGAGTGTCAGCCTCATTTGGTTGCCAGACAAATTTTGTTTGTCCGCTTTCTAGTCCGTAATGAGCAAAGGCAAAGAAATTGTCAGTGCCACCGTCATAACCAAAATCATGTCCTACTCCAGAGATGGCAAACAATTTAATATTTCCTCTGAACGATGGATCGGATATGTGTAATTTAGCGTCAGTATTACATACGCCGATGCTGACAGTTTTAGTTACACAAAGGTTGTCGTTGATTGTTGCGTCATTAGGCGCGTTTTGGTCGGACATGGTTTCGTCCTTAGCATTCATCATTTGCTCTGACATAATTTCCTCTTTGGTATTGCATACAGCGGATTGCAAGCTCGTCTAGGGAAAGCGTTATCGCGCTCGTTTGTCAAGCGCGCACCCTTAAGGGTGCGCGCTTGACAAACGAAGCCTATTGGCTGTACTTCACACGAAAAGCAATCCGCTATAAAAGGAGATTCAGTTCGCTTAAACTACTTCGCTTGTGAACCTCGCCTGTTACTCGCGTAAAAAACGGCTGTTTTATGTGAAAAAGTCAAAGATTAAGTTATGTAACAGAATGCATAACTGCCCCAGGAGCGGACAGAGTGGTAAGAAGGAGACTTACATCTTCTTGCACCAGATGCCCACAGCTCTTATGCCTGGGGCTGTACAAACAAAGTCCGCCGACGCGGACTAACCATTTTCAAGCCTGCGTAGGCAGGCTTGGGTTGTATAGCTGCACCCTTAAGGGTGTGAGCGATCGCCGGTGCAAGATGTGAGGAGAGAAACACCAATTCTCTCTGGATAGATGTCATCAGTTGTATTCCCTGGGAGGCTTTCAGCGATCATGAGCGAGCGACTCGAACAGCTTGTTGTTGCAGCGCGACACCACGAGGCGCACAGCCAAAAGGGTCAGTTTGTGTTAATCCAGTTGGTCGAGGAAATTTTGCGATCGCGCACAATTTGCCGTCCGCTTCTGGGTCAACCTTTATCTCCGGTTCAAACAGAAATTTATGACCAAGTAAAAGCACACCTTTTATCCGAACTAAGTCAGCAACTCGACAGTTACAACCCGACGCAAATCCCTATCAGAACGTGGGTTAGCGAACTGCGACATCAGGCGGAAAGAAAAATTTTAGATGACTCAAAACTCAAACAGTTAGCATTAGAAATACAACAACATGTTTCTCCTTCTGACTTGCGGCGTCACTTGTTAGGAGAATTGGTAGAAGCCATTCTGCTTTCAGGTAGGCTTTGTCGTCCCCATCGCGAGAAATTTTTACCTCAAATTTACGAACTTATCTATGAAGAAGCCGTGGTTAAAACTCTAGCCTATGTCTGCCAAAATATCGACCATTACGACGCAAACCGAGGTCAGAACCAAAAATTTATGAACTGGGTAAATTTCCGTTTAGATCGACTCGTTATAGAGTCCCGTCGGGAATTTAGCGAACCGATGGTGCAAAATTTGCCTACCCTTGCACAACTGGAAAATTTGCCCCAACCTCGCTCGGACTTTTTACTCGAACAAACCAAGGAGTATATCGAAAACGACCCGGATAATATTTTTCGGCAGCACCATATTCGAGATCGACCCGATGCCAATTTTCGCGCGATCGCTCTCTCCAGATTTGCTGGCAAAAGCTGGGAAGAAATATCCAAGGATTTTGGCATCAAAATCCCCACTTTGAGTTGTTTCTTTCAGAAATGTTGCAGCAAATTTCGTTCTAACTTCCAAGATTATTTGGATTTAGAATAACAGCGTCCAGCCAGTCGCATTTTCCCTGGCAATGTAAATTTTTGATAAAGTTTACCAACTTTACATAAAAGACCTCACTTTCGCCAGAGTAATGCGTAGAATTTAAACAGAAACAAATATGGACACCGGACAAACAGAGCGAATTCTCAAATACCGCAACGTACTTGAATCATTAGTTGCCCAAGAAACCTCTCGGCAACTAATGAATCTGCCGCCAAAGTTGGTCAAATATATCAATCCAGCACAAGTTATTGCCTATGCACTAAATCGTTTACCGCCTCTTTATGCTACCAGTTTTGAAGGATGGCAGCGGCAACAAAAGCGCGCTACCGAGGAATTAGGAAACCAGATTACCACAGCAGTGCGTCAGGGATTAGCAGCAGTACAGCGAGATCCGTTGAAGCGTGTAACACCCTTAATTGTGGTAGAAGAAATTAAACCACAAGAAATGCAGATCAAGTGTTAATAACTCGTTTTTATAATAACCTGTAAAAACGGGTTTTAGCTTTAAGCTCAACTGGAAAACAACAGCTAATTTACATTATGCTGATGAATACATAACTGCGTTGGCAACAGCCTGCGTAGGCGCATCTTAGAGCATCTGCCATCCTTCTAATACAACCTCTTTCCAAGCATCTTACAGGGAATTTTACTTTCACGCAGGAACAAACCATGAACGCATCCATCTCACCTCTAACCTTTACCACCCCGCTAGGATTGACCGCTCATGCCAAAGCGGAAGAATTTCGACAACATCACTATCATTCTGATAAAGCAAAACAGGTTTATTTGAATACTTTGGCGGTGTATGCGGTAGAAGTTTACTTGAAATACCGGGAGTTTGAGACAGATTGGGAACATAGCGATAGTTACGATCCGATAATGCAGGGGTTAATGAATGTGGCGGATTTGCTGGTGTCAGATTACGGCAAGTTAGAATGTAGATATGTATTACCTAAAGCTGAGGTTGTGGAAATTCCAGAAGAAGTTTGGACAGAGAGAATAGGCTATGTTGCGGTACAATTAAATGAATCATTGCGAGAAGCGAAATTACTGGGATTTGTTGATAGCGTGACGACCAAAGAATTGCCGCTGAACCAGTTGCGATCGCTCGAAGAACTACCAGCGCATATCAGCCAATTTCAGCGATTACGATCGCAACCAACTTCTATCAACCTCAGCAAATGGATACAAAATAGCTTTGATACTGGTTGGCAAACCCTAGAAGCATTGTTTGATTCTCCCCCATCGGGGTTAGCATTTAATTTTAGGCAATCACCGGCAACCAATATTGAGCGAGGTAAATTGCTAAAGTTGGAACAAGCAGGTCAGCAAGTCGCGTTATTAGTAGGATTAATACCTACTCAACAGTCAGAAATAGATATCTCAATCGAAGTCTACGCTTTAGGCACTCAAGCTAAACTGCCACCGCATCTACAGCTTATATTATTTGACGAGACTGGCACATCAGTCATGCAAGCAGAGGCGGGTGGTAGCGAAAGTTTAGAATTTCAGTTTAGCGGCGAACCTGGAGAAAGCTTTGGCGTCAAAGTTACACTAGGAGATGTTAGCATTACTGAAAACTTTATAATTTGAGATCGTAAGCAGGCATTTTCCTTAAAGCAACTCAAAAAGTATGGTAAAATGCCTTCAATCACTATGAGCAAGTTAGTTGTTCTAGAACTCGATGGCGATTTTGAGCAGCAGGGTTTTCGCGTCACTTTAGAGATAGGTGCAGATGGCGATGACTCTGTAAATCGCTATGGTTTACAGCAACAAACTATCAAAATCAAGGGTAACTTACCTGCTAATCCAGAACTCGCGGCAATTTTACAACAACACTGGCAAGAAAAATATCGTAGCTTAGGCGCACCTGCACGGCGGATTAAAACCAAAAAAATTATCCATAAAGGATCGATTAATCAACGGATTAAAGAATGCCGCGAATCGGCTTATCAGTTGCAATATAATCTTAATTCATGGCTTAAATCTGAATCGTTTCGCGAAATAGATAGTCGCTTGCGCGAAGAACTACACCCTGGAGAAGCGATTAGATTTCTAATTCGTACTGACGATTTTCACCTGCAAAAACTTCCTTGGCATCTGTGGGATTTTTTTGAACGATACCGTTTAGCAGAAGTGGCTTTAAGTCCTTTAGAATCTAAAACGGGTGGGAATTATAGGCAAAAAAATCCGCGTAAATCCTGCATCAAACTATTAGTAATTTTAGGCCATAAAGAAGGGATTGATATTGATGCTGACCTTTGCTTGTTAAAAAATTTACCTCAAATCGAACCCGTGGTTTTGATTGAACCACAAGCTCGGGAAATAAACAATCAGCTTTGGGAACAATCCTGGGATATTATCTTTTTTGCCGGACATAGTGAAACCGAGGGAGAAACGGGGCGAATTTATATCAATCCTAACGACAGCATTACTATTCAAGAGTTGTGGTATGGTTTGAGGAAAGCGGTGGAACGCGGGTTGAAGTTGGCAATTTTTAACTCTTGCGATGGGTTAGGATTAGCGCGACAACTCGACGATTTGCAAATTCCGCAAATGATTGTAATGCGGGAGTTAATACCCGATCGCGTCGCGCAAGAATTTTTAAAACATTTTCTTCGCGCATTTGCTGGCGGTAAGTCATTGTATTTAGCAGTGCGGGAAGCAAGACAGCGACTGCATGATGAACTTGAGCGAGAATTTCCTTGTGCGAGTTGGTTACCTGTAATTTTTCAACATCCTGCTTTTATACCGCCAACTTGGCAACAATTAAAGGGAATTAATCGCCGCCAATTGCCAATTCCTTTGATTGCCAGTGTAGCTGTTACTGTTTTAATTGTAGGAATGCGATCGCTCTCCTTATTCCAAGGTTTGGAGTTGCAAGCGTTTGATTGGCTAATGCGATCGCGACCAAACGAACCGCCAGATCCGCGCCTGTTGGTAATAACAGTAACAGAAAAAGATGTTCAAAACCAGAATCCGCAGGAAAGAAGAGGTGCATCTCTATCAGACCGCGCACTTGCACAATTGTTAAAAAAACTACAGCAGTATCAACCGCAAGTTATCGGTTTGGATATTTATCGCGATTTTCCCGTCGATCCAAAACATCCAGAATTAGCCACTTATTTACAGCAAAATCAGCATTTGATTGCTGTATGTGAAGTCGGCGAAACCGACAAACATCCCGGTATTAGACCCCCGGCGGAAGTTCCAAAAGATCGCCTAAGTTTTAGCGACTTTCCAGTTGACCCCGATGGCGCGATTCGTCGTCAGTTCTTAGGAATGGCGAGCGATCCTAAGTCTTTTTGTATTACGGATACATCTTTCAGCTTCCAAGTTGCACAAGTTTATTTAGCTGACAAGGGTATCAATTACAAACGAACCCCGCAAGGGGATTTGCAGGTTGGTAAAGTTGTTTTTAAGAAACTTAAACCCGATACAGGTGGTTACCACGAATTAGATACGCTGGGTTACCAAGTTCTACTTAATTACCGCTCTCGTTCAGTAGCAAAAACAATAAGTCTTACGGAGATTTTGAGCGATAGAATTGACGCTGAACTACCCAATTTAGTTAAAGGTCGCATTGTGCTAATTGGCACCACAGCTCAAAGTTTTAAAGATTATTTTCCCACACCTTACAGCACGGGAAATTGGCAAGATAAAATGCCAGGGGTGATGATTCAGGCACAGATGACCAGTCAGATTATTAGCGCTGTTCTAGATGGACGACCCTTGATTTGGTGGTGGTGTGCTTGGGGTGAAATTTTTTGGATTTGGGGTTGGTCTTTGGTGGGAGGCGTAGTAGCTTGGTATATGCGATTCCGCAAAGCGGATATGCCTCCGGCACGCTTACGCGAACGCCCTTTGGGCGAATCGCCTCTACTTTTGGGATTAATTAATGGCGTCGCACTTGGCACTTTATATGGACTGTGCTTAGTATTTTTACTCAACGGTGGTTGGGTACCACTCGTCCCGTCGGCATTAGCTTTAATATTTACTAGCGGCACCCTAGTAATTTTTGCGGGATTTAAAGCAAAGTAATTGTAGTAAGTACTAGAACTTTAAATCGCAATTTAACTTTGATGAAATTACCTCGTCTGCCCATAATGCCTATTACCTGGGTATTTATTAGTTTAACAACTTACCCTGCACCAATCTGGGCAAATTCTCCTGGATTAGTTAACAATCTTCTTACACCCCAAACAAAACAAACCGCACAGGAGAAACCCGATTTTTCAGGTGAAGGAAGATCTGGTCGCCGCACGGGAGGAGGAAGCCGTAACTCCTGCCTATCTAAAGAGCCACCACTGACAGCTTTATCGCCCGTTAATAACTGGGGAAAAACAGTTTTAGCCTATCCCACCTTTTGGTTTTACGTTCCCTATTCTGCCCAAGAAGCCTCCTTGGGAGAGTTTATATTGCAGGAAGAAGGAGGAAAAGATATCTACCGAACTGGGTTTACATTACCCGGAACTCCTGGTTTCGTTAGCGTTACCCTTCCGCCTACAGCAACAGCCTTAGAAATTAACAAATCCTATCGTTGGTACTTCAAACTTTATTGCTCAGAGCAGAAATCATCTGGTTCTAATTTTGTGGAAGGATGGGTACAACGAGTTGAATTAACACCCATTCTTGAGCAACAGTTAAAAGCAGCTTCATCACAGGAATACATTGTCTATGCCAATAATCTGATCTGGTATGATGCTATAGCCAATCTAGCTAAACTTCGCCAGCAAAATCCCTCAAATTATACACTGGCGCATGACTGGAATAACCTGCTGCAATTGAGAGGAATTGCCTTGGAAGAATTTAACCGAGAACCCTTTGCTGGCAGTGTAAATCAATTTTAGATTCAGGAGGGTAATCTTGACAGCAAAAATTCAGGAATTACGCAACGACAATATAGCGGTTTGTGACTTGGTGGAATACAGTATTTGTCTAATAGACATCTTGCAAAAATATACATCCCGCCCGGAAATAAATTTCCGGATTGTAGAGACGTTACATGTAACGTCTCTACAAGTCGGTTTTAACCGACTAAATACAATGAAACCAGTCCGTTTTAACGGACTTGAGCTGTTAGCCAGGGAATTTATTCCCTGGCGGGGTTTGATACTGGCGGGGTTTGATACTAAGTCCTCAATTGTTAAAGCCAATTGCCGATTAAAACGTAAGAAGCCCAGAAATAAGGACGTTTCCAGTCTTGACTTTTATGATTCCAAAGAGCTTTTTGAGCAAGCTGGAGAGCTTCAGCTTTTGTCACTTTAGTATTAACTAACTGTCGATAAAACTCACTCATTAGTTCCGCAGTGGACTCATCATCTATTGACCACAAAGTAGCCAGGGTACTGCGCGCCCCCGCCCGCACGGCTATACCAGCAAGTCCCAATGCTGCTCGCTTGTCTCCAGTAGCGGTTTCGCAGGCACTAAGAACAAGTAATTCGATGGGGCTAGATTTTTTAGATTCGTTAATTCGGAGTAAATTATCCAAATCTCTCACTTTCAGCAGTTGATTCCAGGTGAGAATATAAGTTTCTTCGATTTTGGAACTAAACTTGCCGTGAGTTGCCATGTGAACTATGGAATACGTTCTTTCTTTGATTTTATTTTCCAGGTTTGTTTTGGTAAATGTTTGATTGAATAGGGCATGGTTTTTGGGTATTTCAGATTGAATTTGTTGCAATTCTAAGCTGACATTTTCGAGTTTGGCAAACTCTCTGCCTTCAATTTGACGTTTTTCGCTTACACCAGCCATTAAGGCATTTAAACGGTTTGGTTGTAACGGTTTGGGTTCAATAAGTTGCAAACCTGGTGCTAATGCGATCGCATACTTTTCTACTAAATACTTTTCGCCGTCATCAAGCACCGCCATCGGTATATTCCGCAACTCACCATCGAGTACGAATACCAGCGTTTTTATCCCACTTTCTTCGAGTTCTTTTTCCAAAGATTGAATCAACCACCCATAAACTTTTCGGGACAATTTCTTCACATCATCAGTGCGATCCGGTTCTCTTAAATATTGCTCCAATTCCGCCAAGGTAGTTTCAACTTCGTTCTGAGATTGATATGTCACGTAACGGTGCAGTTTTTCCCCCTTGGGCAATTTGAGGATAATCTCTAATCTATCTGATAAAATAATCGGGTAAATAGCTGCTGTTGTGGGATTGTCTTGCTCAACAATGCGGTCAATTTGTTCTGGTTTGGCATCTAAACACGCCGCGCGAAAGAAGTTTTCTAATTCTGCTAATTGCAGAGCTTCAATAGCGTCACGAGCTAGCTTGAGATTGTCTTGAATCGGCTCAACGTTTCCTTCAGTTCGCAACAGCAAATCGACTAACTGCCGATAAACGGGTTCGACTCGATCTCGAAACTCAAACTGAACGTTTGGATCGATTGCAACTAAATCGTAGCGCAGGGATTGAAGGGTTTGGACTGCGCTGGTGTAAGATGCGATCGCTCCACTAATATTTCCTTGTTTCTTCAGTAAAATTCCTAGCTGCCATTGCCAACGATAAGCTATATCTGGCGCTGCAATAGTTTGAGCTAGAAACAAAGCTTGTTCAGTCATAAGAAGCGCATCGGACAACTGCTGCGTTTCTTCGTACACCCCGCCCAAGATACCTAACGCATAGGATTCTACTCTGCGATCGCCTAAATTTTTCGCCCGTCGCACCGATGCAGCCAAAAGCTGAGCGATATCTTGATAGTTAACTATTTTCCCCCTTGCCTTTCCCAGTTTTATTAAACTCTCAGCCAACTGAATTTGAGCATAAATCCCCGTTCGAGTCTCAGGCAAATTAGCAATCTGAGATTGAATTTGTTCCGATAACGATAAGGCAGCATCTAGCTGTTTGTCTTCCAACAATAAACTTAATTGATGCAGCTTTGCTTGCACTTGTATGCTTGGTAAAGTAGAAGTAGCAACCGCAAGCTTGTAGAACTCTAACGCAGCTTCGATATCGCCACTCGCCCTCGCCGTATTGCCCAAACTAATTAGAATATCAGCTTCAGCTTGTGAAGATTGTATCGCTTGAGCAACTGTCAAACTTTGTTGCAAAATTTGTCGCGAAGCTTCTAAATCACCCACAACTCGCAAGACGTTACCCAAACTGCGTAATGCTGTAGCTTTGAGCAGAGAATTTGGTTGATTTTCCAGCAGTTTGATACTTTCAGTTAAAGTATTGCGAGCTTGACGATAAAGCCCCAAAGCTTGCAAAGCTTGAGCAGAGTTGATGCGACTTTTCATTACTCCAATGGGCGAGCTGATTTGGGCATAAAGTTCACCCGATCTTTGCCAAGTTATCAGAGCATCTTGAGCTTTTCCCCGCGATAATTGTAGGCGACCTTTTACATCTAAAGCTTGGGCGAAAACTTGCTTTTGCTCGTTAGATATTCCCAGATTTCGCCCAGTTTCTAATAAGTTTAGACTTTGAGCGATCGCATCTTCTGCTTTTTCCCACTGTCCGAGTTGCTGATAAGCTAAAGATAGATTGCTCAACGCGATCGCTTGTCTTAGTTCATCCCCAGTACCAGCAAAAACCTCGATTGCCCGTTGCAACAACAAAACTGCTTCATTAAACCTTTCCTGTTCGTACAAATTTCTACCTTGTTCAACCAACCTTTCCCCATCAGGTAAACTTTGAACAATAGACTTCTCCAAAAATTCTTGTGGAGTGATATCTTGTGGAGTGATATCTTGTGGAGTGATATCTTGTAGGGTGATACCTTGTAGGGTGATATCTTGTAGGGTGATATCTTGTGGAGTGATACCTTGTAGGGTGATATCTTGTAGGGTGATACCTTGTAGGGTGATACCTTGTAGGGTGATATCTTGTAGGGTGATACCTTGTAGGGTGATATCTTGTAGGGTGATATCTTGTAGGGTGATATCTTGTAGGGTGGGCGTCTCGCCCGCCTTTGAGTTTCTTGAAACGAGATATCTAATAGTGTTTTCCGCAGCCAAATATGCTCTGGTGGGTGGCAATATTCCCGTACCCAAAAACATAGTCAAAAGCAACAAAAGAGTTCCTCGACGATATATACAGCGGATTGCAAATGAGTGAGGAAAAGCCTTACGGCTTCGTTTGTGTAGCGGCACCCGGAAGGGTGCCGCGACACAAACGAAGCCCTATAATATAAGGCGGCAATCTGCTATAACAATCCCCACCAGCAACAGCCGGCGGCGGACTCAACCCAAAAAACCACGCAGCTGCCAAAACAAAATTTTG
>NZ_JBHFNP010000307.1:0-11189 GCF_041929235.1 Microseira sp. BLCC-F43 | reverse complement strand
AGGATAATAGAAATACAACTGCTATCCTTTTTTATTTCGGAAAGGTGACGTGGGCATAACCGTACTCTAATATACTGGGATAACGCCCATTTTTTGGTTTCCAACTATTACGGTTTAATGCTGAGTTTGCTAGAATTGTATACGTGAACAAACACAGAACATTGAAAACTGAATCCTAAAGCGTACCTGGCGAGAGCTATCCCCTGTCATATCCCTTGAAGCGGGTGCAGGGTAACCATAAGTCTAGTGGGGGAATAGAGGCAACCAGGAAGAAAGGGGTTCTGCATAGAGTACCTGGCGACCTTGCCGATGACCTTGCTGGTTCCAAGGGAGGCAAGCTTTGTATTGTCAAGTCATTCACTTGATACCAGGTCGGTTCGTTAATGTAATTTTTAGAGTCAAACCAATGCCTAAAATAACAAACAACCCACTTAATCAAGTTATACCTACTCGATTAAATGAAAAAGACTATGAGGAGTTAGTAAATCTTGCTAAAGCTCCAGAATTAAATCTGACATTTTTCTCGGGATAAAAACTTAGACAATATCTAAATAAATAGCTGAAGCCACCTAATTTTTTACCAAAAAAAAGCTAAATAGCTTTAGGGGTTACAGGGATATAATTAAGGATTAAGCTAGAGTTAAAATTAACAAATGAAATTAGAACCAATGATTGTTGCTCAAGTTTTTGCTGAACCCACGGAAGATAGCAGCATGAACGAAAATCTCGAAATAAACAAGAGCAATAAAGGTGATGAGATATTTAATAATTTTAGGGATAAATATGTTGATGATGACGAAAATAACAAGAAAGTAAATAGATCAAACCCTCTACCTAAAGCAGATGTAATTGGTGAAGAATTAGCAGATGAATTCAAAACAAAACTCCTGTATAACCTCGAATCTAATACCTTTTTGTTCTCTGAGTCAGAACAAAAAGGAGTTTGGGCAGTTTCTCAAGAAGAATCAATCGAAAGTTTAAGATTCCAAAAGCTACGACAGAAAGGAATAAGTGGCTAACATTATAACAGCTACATCCGTATATTGGCAGCAATGAGACATCGTTTACTGGCAAATAAGTGGAACAAAAAATCACAGAAATATTTTATTACATTCCAGAATAGTGTGTTAGAAATAGCTACAGGTAAACTGTTACCTGATGCACCAGGATATCGATTTACTTGGTGTTTACCCCGTGAGTATAATCCGTTAGCAGAAGGGTTTCCTACCATTGATGGCTGGTTAAATGAAGCTACAGGTAATAATTCAGCCATTAAGGAAGTATTGCTGTGTTACCTTAACGCTATCCTTAAAGGACGTGCTGATTTACAACAATTCCTGTATTTAATAGGAATAGGAGTCAGCGGTAAATCAACCATCAAATTAGCAGAAATGCTGATTGGTACAGAAAATACTCGTTCTACAAGCTTGAATGATTTTGGCGGTAATAGATTTGAATCTGCTAAGGTTTATAAAAAGCGTTTAGTATTTTTCCCAGAGCAAGATAGATATTCCAGGGATTTACAGAAGTTTAAATCATTGACTGGTCAAGATAAAATAAGTGCTGAAGAAAAAGGAAAACAAGCTTTCCAGTTTGAATTTGATGGAATGGTCATCCTTGCTTGCAATAAGGAGATTTTTGTTGGATGTAATAATTCATCTTGGCTGACTAGGAGAATTATTCCAATTACTTTCGACAATCCTGTTCCAAAACATAAAAGACGTGATTTAACAAAAGAATTTGAACCTGAATTAAGTGGTTTAACAAAATATATCTTGAGTATTCCAGATGAAAAGGTAACTCAAGTATTACGCAACTCGGTTGATGATATTCCTGAAGTATCTGCTAAGTTAAAGGAACAGAGAATAAATTCAGATTCTTTAGCAGCTTGGATTAACGAGTGCATTATCCATAACCCTGAAGCATTTACTCCATCTGGTCAAGATAAAGATGACACCAGTAGTTTATTTGGCAATTACTACCAGTATTGCTTGCAAGCAGGTGTAATACCAAAAAGCCGAAATAATTTCAACTCAGAGGTAAAAGACATCTGTAACTTCGAGCTTGGTTGGACTGATGTCAAAGGAACTAAAAAACGAGTTAATACACCTAACCCTGTTGCAGTTTTCAGTGGATTGAGGTTGAGAACAGATAACGATAATCATATTCCCTACTCGTTTGAAGAATGTGCCGGAACAACAAAGCATTGTTCCAATACCCAGAACAACCCAAAACCCAGTCAGGATAAGGATTGTTCCGACTGTTCCGACTGTTCCGGGTTTAATACTACTCCAGAAATAATTGATGACGATAGTAGAATTACTTGAACTCCTCGAAAGTGAAGAGGTATCTACTCCGAATGAAATAGTTGCGGTTGAATCTGATATTGTGCTGGAACATCTGGAACACCCGGAACAATTCAGTCAGGGTAAGGATTTCAGCCTGGAACATGACTTGGAACAACACCCTACTGTTTTGGAACGTCTCGAAGAACAGATGGTAATCAGTAAGGATGAATCATCTACAGTTCTAGCAGCGCAGGAATTAGCAGCCAAAGTGAGAAAAATGTTGCAGCAAGAACGACCTTATGCAGAAATAAAAGAGGTATCAACTAAGTATAGTAAAAAAGAACAAATAGATGCTATTGATCTTTTACCTGAGCAAGACAAGAAGAAGTTAGCTTCTCTAAAAAGTGAGTTTTATAACACGGCTGTTGGATCTGCAAGCTAAACGCTTATTACTGCGTTAGCACTTGGTAATCACAATGCCTAACAGGGGTGGGGTTATTATTATCCCATCGCGTTACTACATCTTACTATTGGGTTGAGCTAAATAGTTTTACGAAAGGTTCTACTCTCGATTGATTGATAAGCCGCTTAATCTTATACTACGATGAAATTGCATTTATAGCGGGTTTTAAATCATTGTCATCTTCAATGCGTAACATCCTTAGATCTCTGACTGCTGCCTTGAACCAAGAATATTTTATAGTTAAATCCTGAACTGCTAAAACGCATGTAACAGCGTTAACTTTTAATCGATCGCCGAAATAAACGCTTCCTTGTTGAGGAATAAATCCATACTCTGCCAAAACCAGTTTAATATCATTGTAAGCATTCGGGTAAGATTCGTTTCGATAGGAATTTTTAAGCGGTTCTTGGTCAAGAGCAAAAGCAATTGCGTACATTTTTTTAACCCGCCTTGTTGTAACGAGCTTATTTTAGCACTTTTGACGGCCTGGTTGAAAGGGCAGTCATGAAAATGAAAAATATGATTCATTAGGGTATTGTTCAAAAAGTTAAAATTATACATTTTAGTTCTTAATTTTTAATATGTAAATAACTGATTACGTCCTATTACCCTACCAGGAATTATTTATATTCCTCATAAATTAGCAGTTACTCCTATATCTGTATAATTAGCTAAATCTATTATTTTAAATTTAATCTCTTTGTATAAAGCAGTAGATAAACAATCTACTATTGTGGAAGTCCAATACCTGTTTTAATACCTGTCATTCTCATAATTAATGCACTTTTTAACCATAGCAATATCTAATTACCATCGAAACAAATTAGTTAGTGCGATGACAAGAATCACGATATAACTGTGATATTCATCACTTAATATTTGATTATTTATTTGGCTTAAACACTGGCAACCGTCCCCATATATAGAGTTTAGACAGAAATTATTAGCAGATTAGACCATACTAATAGAGCTCCGTTTATAAGCCTCTATAGCAGCCGATATCATCTATCACGTAAGTAATGACCTAAACAGCTTTTCAACCGTCTTAGAGAGGCAAATAGAGGCTAGTAATTTTTACTTAATAAGATTGAATGCTTTCTGTTTAAATGTCAGTAATTCTAGTCACAAACTTCTTGTGATTTTAGGAATAATTATAAGCAAACGTAGTGATTATGATTATATGTGTAATTATTGTAATGATTTAGCAGGATGTACTTATGGAATTTGCTAGATCAATATATCTTGGCGGTAAAGTTATTTATGCTAATGATGAAAGATTGAATAACCAATCTTATAAAAGATGGGGATTATATTGTCCTGAATGCGGTGAAGAAGTACATTTAAGACATGGTTCAATTAGAGAACCTTATTTTGCTCATTTTAAGAAAATTACAGATGCAGAATGCAGCATGAGAGTAAGTATAAATGGTAACAATGAAGCAAGATGGACAGAATTAGAAATAGGTAGAGGTCAAAGAAGAGAATTGTTTCAGCAACATTTTTTAAATTTAGTTGCAAGTAATGAGCACGATTTTTGTCTTAAAGATCAAAATAAATATAGATTAAATTATGAAAATTTAGGATGTCTGAGAAAATAAATTAGAAGCTATATTGTTAAAACTAGAATAAAAATAGAAGTATATGTTCAATTGTCTAGCAAAAATCCCGAGATTATTCTAAGGGAAGCTATAGAATAGGGGGGAGAATAAAGTTTTAATAGCTTAAAATAAATAATGTATTATTGTAATAATAGTACGGAGCAGTATCATATAGATAATGAGAATAAAATAGAAAATAAAATTATTGTTTATGGTTGAGTTAATCAAAGCAAATTATTGCTAATACTGATTGGAAAAAAGAAAGTTTCATCCTGAAGGGGCATAATTTATTGCAACCACAAGGTAAAGAACCGTTAATAGTTGAAACAGCCCCATTGTTACTTCACTGGGAAGAACTACAAGAACTAGCAGCTAGTTATTGAACAGAACGTATTAACAGCTTAAGTTATGTTGGAACTAACCCAGATGGTAGACTTGAAACAATTAGTATTACCAGTTATTATAAGTTGGATGCTGTACCATCTAACAAAGAATGGCTGACTGTCACTGTGGGTTTCATTACAACTCAAAGCCAGACAAGGTAAAAAAAGAAGTTATTGAGTTTCCACCAGGTAAACATTAAATTGCGATTCTAGAAACATTGCCAACATTCGACGGAAAAATCTTTACACCAGGTAAACGTCGCATTAGTGTTATACGTCCACTAGCAACATTCACATTGACTAAAACTTTGGAAATTGCGGTTAAGTTTAAAAATGACTGTGAAATCCTATTACCTCTAATAGGATAATTGACGCTAATTAATGACATTAATATCAAATTTAAAGCGCTTAAGTATGGCGACTTAGTGTTTAAATACTTAGAACACTTAGACTGCCTTGATAATCCACTAGCTCTACTGTTTAGTTAGATCTTTTCAAAGTGCAAACAGGTACAATCAGAAGCTTCGCTGCATGATAACGGATATGGGGAATACAAGGCAGATAAATTTGCACCAATAAGTAAAGATGATGTTTTACTTTCGATGGTACAAACTTATGAGAAGCTAGCAGAATTGAAGCATCCATCTGCACGCCAAGTCTACGCAAGTGCTATGGCAGCTAAGAATAAACTAGCAGCATTACAAGCATTTACTGGCTATAAATTGCCATCCTCATCAATATTAGCAATGGCTAAGTTAACCAGACAGCAACAAGCTAGTTATTTAATGAGTGAAGTATTGGATTATTCCTAAATTTTCCAAGCTAACGAAGGAAAATATCTTTATTATCCTTTGCTACAAACTAGCGATAATCCTTATACAGTAACGCTGCAAAATCTAGGAGAAAAGAAAACAAGAAACATCATTAACTTGAGAATGACTAATGATGCAATAAAAATAGGTAATTTACTGTCGAGTGAGGCAAAAGACGCATTACCTGATAAATATGTGTTTAAGCATAATGGATTATTAATGGGTACGCATAGACAGGTAATAAAAGCCGTCGTCTTGCCGTATTTTTTAGATACCGCTCTAGTTGCTGTATCGAAAAACAAGGTAGCAGTACAATGGTTGTTTGTTTCGATATTAGCTAGTCGGTTAGCTAGTCGGTTAGATGTACCACACACTTGGCTAAATAGTAAGTTCTTTACAACAAGTGACATCATCGCTTATCCCTTTACAACAAGTGACATCGCTTATACGTATGCAGAATGTATACGTCTATGTACTCAAAACGACTTTCCCAGAGCGGTTATAGACCTATTACAGAACGATTTTATGCAATTACCAGAGATGTGCGTAAACCTTTTGAATTTATGTAAGTACAATCAGAGCAAAGACAAGAAGAATAATTACCTGCAACTACAACAAATACAATATTAATCTATTTATTGATTAAAGCTTTTTTAGCAACCTATATAAAAGTTATATATAATATAACTAATTTATACCACTTTTAAATAAAAATATCCTACTTGTTCTATCAGAAAAGCAGTATTCTCCTAGCTTTAACACTAGCCGTAGCTACTGGCAACATTATGTACTGGTGATAAAGTATACAAATTACTGATGTTCGACATCTGGATGATGCAGCGTCAGCGGTAGTATCCAATAACGGCTTGCTAACGAATGCCTACGCACTCCCACCAGAATCGCCTGTAAGACGTGATGGGACTGTTTTAGGTAAATCCAGCCACCAGCTAGACAGAAGCGTCTCAGAGGCTATTTAACGCTTAGGTCAGATTTAGGTCAGTTTTTTATCTCACATGCTTGTAGTAAGAGGTTTAAACACAAACTGTAAAGTTATAAAAAACGCTCAAACCCTTATGCTATCTTGCCTTTCTCAAAGCCCGTGACGAGGATTGAACTCGTGACCTCGCCCTTACCAAGGGCGTGCTCTACCACTGAGCCACACGGGCACTCTGCTTTTGGATCTGCAAATTTTAGATTCACCATCTAAAATCTACCATATTTTGTGGTGGGCCGGGCTAGATTCGAACTAGCGTAGGCGTAAGCCAGCGGATTTACAGTCCGCCTCCATTAACCACTCGGACACCGACCCATGTCAACCACGATTAATAATAGTAGCACAACAATTTTTGAGATGGCAAGGGGTTTGAGTAAATTAATTTTTGTGGCGTCGGGGCGGCGAGCCGCCGGTGGGGCGATCGCGCTGGCTGTAAGACTTCGCACCTCGATCAGAAGTCCGCGCCGGAAAATCGCTCTCGTCATAAATTTCTCCCACCAGCTCTTCCAAAATATCTTCCAGGGTCAGCAGTCCCACCGTACCGCCGTACTCGTCCACCACGATCGCGATATGCAAGCGCCGTTGCAGCATCTCCTTGAGCAGATTAGCGACTCGTTTAGTATCCGGCACAAAAACTGGCAAATCCATCACCTCGGTTACCGAGCCATTGTCGTAACCTTCTTTCTGCAAAAATTTCAAATACTGAAGCGCTCGCTTTAAGTGAACAATTCCGACAATTTGGTCTTTCGACTCTTCTTGCACCGGAATGCGGGAATACCCGGTTTCTAAGCAAAGATTGACCAAATCCTGTAAAGTCGCGTCGCGGGAAATAGTCTGCATCTCTATCCTGGGTTTTACCAAATCGCGAGCGCTCTTGCTATCGAGCTTCAAGGCTTTATTCAGCATCTGGTGCTGCTCCAAATCCAAATGCCCCTTACCGCCTAAAATTTCAATCATCAATTCCAGGTCTTTTAAAGACTCGCCCTCTTGAACAACACCCCCCTGAAACAGGCGAATCACTCTCTGGGCGATTGTTTCAAACAAATAAATCACCGGCGATAAAGCAATCGAAAGCCAGTAAATCGGACGAACTACCAACTTAAAAACCGGCATCACATTGCCGATAGCCAAAGATTTGGGCGTCACTTCGCCAAAAATCAGCACTAGAAACGTCACGACGCCAGTAGCAATTCCAATTCCAGCATTACCCAACCACAAGGCAAATAAATTGCTGGTCAGAATCGCAGAAAAATTATTCACCAAGGTGTTGCACACCAAAAGGGTAGTAATAAACCTGGCTCTGTTTTCCAAAGCCAGGGTAAAAATCCGGCGGGTTTCTCCCTGCTCTTTAATCAGCGCCCTTAGTTTAAAATTATCGAGTCCTGTAATCGCGGTTTCCGACCCTGAGAAAAAAGCCGAAAGCAACAGCATCAATCCCAATACCGCGATATCGATCCAGATATTTCCCAAAAAAGGGCCGATTTCAGAGGTCGCCAGAACGTACGATTGTAGGGGTAAGTAAATCACAGCAAAATATTAGCAGTCAGATGGGGAAGGGGGAACGAGGGGAAATAATTACTTCCGTGTCTCCCCTATCTCCATCATCTCCCCATCTCGAATAGCTCAAATTAGTTCGCCTGTCTCTTGCAGCGAGTGCAGACGCCGATATATCCCCTCGCGGTGCAAAAGTTCGGTATGGTTACCCACTTCTACAATTCGACCGCGATCGAGAACTACTATTTTATCGGCTTCGCGCACCGTACTCAGTCGGTGGGCAATGATAATTGTAGTGCGAGTCCCCAAGATGCCCTGCATTGCTAGCTGAATCGAGCGCTCGGATTCGTAGTCTAGGCTCGAAGTCGCTTCGTCAAAGATTAGCACATCCGGATCGACTAACAGCGCTCTGGCAATTCCCAGACGCTGTCTTTGACCCCCAGATAGCCGCACGCCTCTTTCTCCCACTACCGTATAGTACCCTTGGGACAACTGCCGAATCACTTCATCAACTTTGGCAATTCGACAAGCTTCCTCGACTTGCTCAAACGAGACTTTGGGGTTGCCGTAAGTCAAATTATCCAGCAGCGTGCCGTTGAAGATATCTACCTCCTGGTGGACAATTGCCAGCCGCCGCCGGTAACCCGTAACATCCAAGCTGCGAATATCTTCACCGTCGATCAGGATGCGTCCTTGGGTAGGTTCAAAATACCGGAACAGCAGTTTGACTAAGGTAGATTTACCCGACCCGGAACGACCTACAAGCGCTACAGTTTGATAGGGTTCGATTAGCAGGTTGATATCTTCTAAAACCAGGTTTTCTTTGTCGTATCCGAAACTAACCTGGGAAAATTCGACTTTGCCACTAAAGTGGTAAGGCGATACTCTTTCTGCTGCAGCGCCAACTAAGCTGGCTGCATCTAATCCCGCTTCTTGCTGCATAAATTCGTGATATCGCAGCATCGAGGCGTAGCGCCTCGCAAAGGTTTCGGCGACGATACAGAGTGGTTCCACTTCGGCATAAGCCATGCTGGAGACGGTTAAGGTCGTAACGAAGTGTCCCAGAGAAATGCTTCCTCTCACAGTAGCAGCAAGTGTCAGACCAAGGATGAAAAAAACGCACATCTGGACGACGGTTCTTTGCCAGGTGGCTAGGTTGACGTAACCTCTGTGGATGCGACCGAGAAATACCTTTGTTTGTCGATTTAAACGCTGCTGCTGGCGCGCTAGTTCTGCGGCTTCAGTGGCAAAGGCTTTGACGGTTTTGATGTTGGTGATGATTTCCGATGTGCGGCTGTCGGTACTTTCGCTGTATTGATCGAGTATTCGTTCTCGCTCGATCAGTCTTTTTAGTCCTTTAAGGCTGAAAGCGAGAATGAATACAAACGAAATTAGGAATAAAACGGCTATTCGCCACTCAATCAGCCAAATTAACCCAAAAATTCCCAAAACTCGCAATAGTTTAGGAATCAGCTGCCCCGCGATTTCCGGATAGCTCCACATGTGGTTGTCCAGTCCTCTGGCAATGCGTCCGGCAATCCGTCCGGGGTTGTGTTCGTCGTAAAATTCTAGGGGTAGGGTGAGGATTTTTTTCAGGGCTTTTTCCGACTGGTCGCGCCGCGATCGCAACGCAATATCCCAGTGAAACCACCACGTTAGCCACACCTGTACCGGCGCTTTCATTACGGTCACCACAAATATCAATCCCATCAACAATCCTAGGGATAAATATTTATTGACAGGAATCCCTGTTAATGCAGCAACGGGAGCGCTCGCCAAAGCCACAACCCCATCTACGGGTTGACCCGACAAAATGTTTAAAATCTGTCCAGTTGCATAGGGAACCACCAAATCGACTATTTCAAAAATGCTGGCAGCTGCAATACTCAAGATGGCAGTCGTCCGGTAAGGCCGGAAGTAATCCAGAAGATCCCGAAATTTAGCCATGACCCTGACGCCTGAAAAACAACTAATCCCAGCTAGTGGGTAATGCCTGCTGGGTTTTTGTATTATATCGTAATCATTGCGTATTACGAAGTGGGGTGAATATCTCCCATGCCATCGATAACAGCGGAATGTAGGTTATAAGCTAACTCTTGAGTCTTTTATCTCCCTTGTCCTCCTTGTCCCTGTATCGAGCTGTCCCATATTAGGGTTGCTAGCGGACCTATGGCACTACCTTTACTGCTGTTCCCAAGGTAACCAGATAAAATAATTCCTCAATATCTTTGTTATACATACGAATACAACCGTGAGACGCCGCTCTACCTACTGAATTAGGATTAGGCGTACCATGAAGGCCAATCCAATCTCTACCATTTGTCGAAAAACCGATCCAGTAGCGACCTAGAGGATTTTGTGGGTCGCCTCCGGGAATTTGCTTACCTGTTAAAGGGTTTATCCACCTGGGATTTTGAAACATCTGAATTACTTGGAAATCACCCGTTGGCGTTTCCCAACCCGGACGCCCTACTGCCACTGGATAACTTTTAACTGGCATATTTTCGTAATATAGAGTTACTTGACGGCGGCTGAGATTAATCTCTAAGCGTGTAGGCCAATCGACTAAATTTGAGGAAACATTAATAAGTCTTACAGTTTCTTCAGATGCCAATGAAACTGGTGGACTAGAATATAAACCAATTGTTAATATCAAACTACCCCAAGCTACTAATTGTTTCATCATTTTTCAATAAAAATATCAATACCAGTAAATCTAAAGAATTTATTATTAATATCACTTCCGATTTGGTTCTCATTTATCTGTTATTTTTATTTATTATTTGCCAAGGCAAAAGACTATTATAGAAGCGATTAAACGGAAGTGATATTAAATATTTTGTCGGGTTGAAGAGTGTTTGTAGAAGTAGGAAATGGTTGGAAAATTACCAAAGACCTCTTACACCCCCACCTGTGGTTCCCTGACCGCCAGTGGTACCGGGATTACCAAATCCTTGACCGCCAGTGGTACCGGGAGTATCATATCCCTGACCGCCAGTGGTACCGGGAGTATCAAATCCTTGACCGCCAGTGGTACCGGGAGTATCAAATCCCTGACCGCCAGTGGTACCGGGATTACCAAATCCTTGACCGCCAGTGGTACCGGGATTACCAAATCCTTGACCGCCAGTGGTACCGGGATTACCAAATCCTTGAC